>JBILMY010000136.1:0-3760 GCA_044375265.1 Gammaproteobacteria bacterium
GCTGGCGAAAAGTGCTGTCTTTTTTTTCCCATAGGCCTAATTTTTTTAAATAATATTCCATTCGTTGTTTGGCAATGGAGGATTTAATACCATAATAAGCCGCTTGCGCCAGCATAATATCTTTAACCCTGTCAAAGATATTACAGTTAAATTCTTGAGGGACAATGCCCACTAAACTTTTGCTGATGTCGGCCTCTGTATCAATGGAATGCCCAAAGATAGACACATTCCCGCTGCTTTTAGGAATGAGGCCGGTGATAATGCCGATGGTGGTGGATTTCCCAGCGCCATTGGGCCCCAAGAGGCCAAAAAAATCCCCTTGTTGGACAGTGAGGTTTATGCCTTTCACGGCGTGATGCCCTGAAGCGTAGCGTTTATCTAAATTTTCAATAAGGAGTGCGTGTGTCATGATGTGGCTACTTTTTTAATGGTTACGATGACGCCCATGAGCGGATGATCAATATAAAATAATTTGCCGAGCTTGGTGCGATACAAGGTATCTAAAGGAAAGATAGTCTGATTTCCTTTAGATTCAACCTTATTTTCGGTGCTGAGCAAGCTTAAATGTAAATGCGTTTGAATTTCATAGAGATAAGGATGTCCGAGTCGAATGCGACCACTGATTTGGCTTGTGGCATCCCCGCCGCTCACGACTATCCAGGGATTTTGAGTGAGCTTGGCATTGATGGGCTGCGTCCAGGCCATATGCAGCAAAATCGGGTATTTTTTCGCTATTTGCGCAGCAATGGTATTTAAAGATTGCTTATCGCTCGGCAACACTGTGAAATCGCCATCGCCTGTAGGACTTAAATTTTTTATTGAGGCGACGGGCGCAATATCCAGGCCCTTGTTGGGCAGCCATTTTTCAGACGCTAAACTTTCAGGGGTAATATGCGTAAAAATAATAAGTTCGACTTGATAGCGGTCGGCGGCAAAGGCGGGGAGGGAGAGGCAAAGAATGAGTGCGGTAATCAGCCCCCTTAACAAGGGGGCTGTCAGCGTAAGCTGACTGGGGGATTTTTTGAAAGTTGTTGCTGTAAATCCCCCCCATCGGCGTTGCCGATTGCCCCCCTTGTTAAGGGGGGTATTTTCTGCCCCCTTAATAAGGGGGCTGTCGACGCAGTCGACTGGGGGATTTAAGTAATTATCTCTCACGTCGTGTTATCCATTGTTGCAAAGTATTTTCACGCAGCCATTTGGGATTAAGCCCATAAAAAAACCACCATACCATATAAACCCCAAGATAACAGAAAAGGGCTGAAAAGACTACATCACTTAAAAAGTGCCCCCCTTGGCCAATACGGATAAAGCCATAAAAAGAGCCGAGTAAAAAAATGAAGCTGCCATAAAGATAACGGCGATAACGTTTTTTGATAAAAGCTAATAATGCAATAAAAGCATAGATGACACTGGAATCACCGCAGACGAAAGAGCAATTATCACTGCATTCTTGACTAAAATGAAACACGGGTTGAAACAGCGCAGTACTGCCAAATTCTGTGACATTACGCGGGCGAGGGCGGCCGCTATGGTCTTTTAAAAGACTGTTGACGAGTAAGAGCGGCACCAAGATAAACACGGCTAACAGATAAAGACAGCTTTTTAAAGAGTAGTGTTTATGGGGCGAGCGGATTTTGATGACAATCAGCACTAAGATCAGTAAAGCAAAAAAATACACGAAAAAATAAAGGCCATCGCGCAGGCGATCAAAGAGGGTGGTTTCGAGTAAAAAATGATGTGGCGCCGTATAAAAATAGGCGGCGACTTTTAAATCAATACCCGGAAAAGCCAAAAAGACCGCACTGGCGATTAGCGTTAAAAGAATAGCGATAATGAAACTTATGCGGGACATAAATTTATAAGGATCCTTCAATAGTTTTATACACGCGCTGCGGTGTTAATACTTTAAGGCAGACATTATTGGTACAGGGGGTTTTACGATGATTGCTGGCCGAGACGCAAGGCGAGCAAGCAAGGCCTGCATAGATAGGCGTACTGTTACCGAGCGAGCCATAGAGCGCAGGGGTTTCAGGCCCAAAGATCACAAAGGTTTTTAAGGGGGTCACAGCAGAAAAATGGCCAGGCCCCGAGTCATTGGTAACCATGAGTTTGGCGCAGTGATAAAGATCGATGAGTTCTAAAAATTTAATGTGCCCCGCAAAGTTAATACAACGGGGGTTATTGAGGCTAATGCGTAGCATTTCAGCTTGCGGATGTTCTGAGGGTGAACCCGTGATCAAAATGTAATGGCTAGGATAATTCGTCAAAATCATTGTCATGAGTTCAATAAAACACTCAGGCATCCAACGCCGCTGGGGTAATAAGTCGCTGGCATTGGGATTGATAAGCACGATACTGTGTGTTGCAGGATCAAAAGAAGGGGCGATTTTTTGTATTTTTTGATAAATCGCTGCCTTTTTTTCAGGACTGCTTTGCGCTTGGCTTAAAACAATTTCACTATTATCAATGAAAGTTTTGGAATAGGGCAATTCTTCATCCGTGCTCAATAAGGCATTGATAAGCGCAATGAAGTTTTTTGAAATATGGATATGGGGATTATATGCTACGCGATGGGTGAGCATTTCCCCGCGATACAAGCCTTCTTGATGAAAGCGATAAAACCCCACGCGCGCGGGTGCAAAGGTAGCGCCTGTTAAAAGGGCTGTAGCGCGTGAAAATAATTCTAAATCGATCGCCGCATCAAAGCGATGCCTTTGACACCAGATAATAAAACGAAAAACATCGAGCAATAAAGAGAGTATATTATCATCGCGCAGTACAAAAATATTGTCTTCAGGAATGGTCTTTAAAATATCAAGACTCACTTTGTTTTTTTTGAAAATCGCAAAATATAATTCGGCCTGCGTTGCTTGCTTCAATTTTTTCATGGCAGGATCAACCAGGATCGTACTGCCCATTTCAGACAGTTCAATGAATAACACTTTTTTAAAGCTGTCCTTTTTTTTCAAAAAAAGCTGTCCCAGTTTGACGAAAAAGGTGGCGATAAAACACAAAGGGACGCCTACCCAAAAATCAATTTTGCGCATGGTATCAACTTTCATAGGTTTTTTCTCCAATAGAAATACAAGCCGGGAAGGCTGGCTAAAATAAGTAAGATGCCCGATAAAATCGAGAGCGAAAAGATATCGGTTTTGGGCAATCCCAGAAAAGACAAGAGCGTAATCATAGCACCTTCACGAAGCCCCCAACCTGCAAAGGAAATGGGTAGAAGGGTAATGAGGGTGACAGCAGGAAAAATACCCAGGAGCGGCAATAAGCCCACGGGTAAAGACAGGGATTTTGCAATCAGATAAATGGCAAAGATACTTAAAAAATTGCTGATGATGGCTAAAAAGAGCAGCCTTATTACACTGTTTGCTGTTTTGGCATTGTGCGTAATTTCATGGGAAAGCTGCGGAATAATCGATGCAATTTTCCAGCGTTTTAAAAAATGGACATGCTGTATGCCAAGGGCCAAAAGTAAAGCCAGCAAGACAATACCCACAATCAAGGTTACAATGGCAAAAATTTGATGCGGTAAAATGCCATGGAGAAAAGGCAAGAGGAAAAGGTTAATGAGTAAAAGGCCGGCAATACCGTAGTATCTGTCTACCATGACGCCAAAAAAAGCCCGTTTTAAGCCTGCCCCTTCTTTTTGTACATAGGCAATTCTCACGGCGTCGCCGCCAACACTGGTGGGCAGCACTTGATTAAAGACAGTACCGATTAAATACACTTTGGCATAATAAGCAAAAGGATG
>JBILMY010000087.1:0-5202 GCA_044375265.1 Gammaproteobacteria bacterium
CTCCCATTTATAGGCGGCAATGAGACTGCTGAGAATTTGGATGAGAATGGCAAGGACATAAAAGCCCCCGTGTAAATGCAAGAGCGCCTGCCAAAATCCTTTGACATCAATTTCTTTGGCAATGAATCCAACGAGTAAGATTGAAAATAGAATTTTTAGTATTGAGCGAAATTTCTTCACAGCTTCCCTTTTCATTAAAAAAGGAGCTTATTTTAGCAGAAAAGCCTTTAAAAATCAAAGTAATAAAATTCATTTTTAATTGGCAATAGTGGTCTATTTCTTCGCAATCTTTCCAATAGCGGCTTGTGCCAAAGGCATGATAATCATTTCATCAATATTCACATGCAAAGGACGGGTCATGGCATAAATAATCGCATCGGCAATATCTTCTGCGAGCAAAGGCTGGTAACCTTCGTATACTGCTTTTGCTTTTTTTTCATCTTGAGAAAATCGCACTAAACTAAATTCCGTCTCCACCGCGCCTGGAGAAATTTCTGTAATGCGAACATTTTTTTCAAAACATTCCAAACGCAGGCCTTTGGTGATGGCGCGCACCGCATGTTTTGTGGCGCAGTAAACAACGCCGCCTGCATAAACGCCGTGCCCCGAAATAGAAGCCAAATTTACAATATGCGCACTTTCTTGTTTTAACAAAAGGGGCAATATACGCGTGGTCATTTTTAAAAGACCTTTGATATTGACATCGATCATCTGATCGCAATTATCATCTTTCAAATCAATGAGCCATTCTGTACCGGCTGCCAAGCCCGCATTATTGACGAGACCATAAATGGCTTGCCATTCTACCGGCAGGTTCGTTAAAAAGTCATCAATAGAAGAAGTCTTGGATAGATCGACTTGTGCAATATAGGTTTGCGTGGGCAATTCTTTTTGAAGGGCTTTTAAACGCTCGAGCCTGCGCGCCACTAAAATAAGCTTGGCACCTTTTGCCGCCAATAAGGCCGCCGTGGCTTCGCCAATACCTGCCGATGCACCGGTAATCAAAATAATTTTGTTGTATAAATCCATGGTTTTTTCCTCTCAAGAAATCTTCGCCATCATAGGACGAACAGCCTGGTAAAGTCAATTTATGCTATACTAAAAAGCCTACGTTAAAGCTACGTTTAATCTTGAGTATTACCAATATCGCGTTATGAATTATCAGCATCTTTATCATGCCGGCAATCCTGCCGATGTCGCCAAACATAGCTTATTGTCTATTTTGCTGCAGCATTTTTTGCAAAAAGAAACCCCTTTTTATTTTATTGACAGCCACGCAGGATTTGGGCGTTATGATTTATCGCATGAATTTTCTCAAAAGACAGGGGAAGCTTTGGCGGGACTTGGGAAGTTTCAGGAAGTGATAGATAAGGTTCCAGAGGTTTTACTGCCTTATCGAGATTGCATTACGCATTATGAAAAAACAGTGGGTTATCCAGGCTCACCGCTTATCGCCCGCTATTTTTTACGGCCGCAAGATAAGGCCATGTTAAATGAACTGCATCCGGAAGCTTTTCGTGTTCTTAAAAAAAATTATCCCGAGGCGAGCCTGCATCAGCGCGATGCCTATGAATTTTTGCCTGCCGTACTTAACCCTTCTTTAAAACGAGCCCTGGTGCTTGTCGATCCGCCTTTTGAAAAGAAAGACGAGCGCAAGCAATTACGCGAAGCTTTGGAAAAAAGTGTGAAAAAATTTCCTACGGCTTGTTTTTTAGTATGGCTTCCCTTGACCATAGAATCGCAGCGCATCACCGCTTTTAGTAAAAACCTGGCTATTCCTCACAACGCCTTTCATATTTTCCATGCAGCAGGTAAAGAGAAGGGCCTCATTGGTAGCGGATTTATTCTTATCAATCCGCCTTTTGGCAGTGTCGCTTCAATTAACATGGCCTTGGATTTTTTAGAAAAATGCTTTAAATGAAAACACAGGAAGGGATTGTCACCGCCCGTTATGGGAAACATATTGAAGTAGAAACCCCAGCGCATACGCTTTATACAGGCCATATTCGCTTTAAAGCCCGAGAAGTGGGGGTGGGGGATTGTGTGTTTTTTGAAGCAGATGCCGCGCATGATTCCATTGTTATCACCGAAGTAAAACCCAGGCGTTCTATTTTATCAAGGCTCCATGCTTATCGAGGAGAGCGCTTAATTGCCAGCAATATTGATGTGCTGGCCATTGTCATCGCACCTATTCCCCATCGCTCTATCAATGTCTTAGATCGCTATTTATTTCTGGCGCAGTCACAAGGGATCCCTGCGTTTATCATCTATAATAAAGCCGATTTATTGAATGAAGAAGAACGCGCAGCGTTATCGGATTTTTTTGCGTTTTATGCAACGATGGGACACGCCCTGTATTATGTCAGCACGAAAACAGGGGAAGGCATGGAAGCACTCAACAATACCTTATTGCAGCGCAGCACTGCATTTTGTGGGCTTTCTGGCGTGGGGAAATCCTCATTGCTTCAAGCCTTATTGCCACATCTCACCCTTAAAATCGGGGACTTATCGGCCAAAACCGGTGAGGGAAACCATACCACGACCACCGCTCGCTTATATCATTTGAATGATGAAAGCCAAGTGATTGATTGTCCCGGTATTCGAGAGTTATCTTTTGAGGCGATGCCACTTTCGCAGCTATTGAAAGGATTTCCCGATATTGCGCTTTATGCCAACGATTGTTATTTTCGGGATTGCCAGCATACGGGTGAAAAAGGCTGCGTCTTGATTGATGCTGTAAATGCAGGTAAAATTCTGCCGCACCGTTTTCAAAGCTTTCAATCTTTACGAGGAATTTCTGAGGGCTGACGGCATACGCCGTCACCCCCGCGCAGGCGGGGGTCCAGTGGGCCCATTAATTAAAGGAAATTCCTCATGTTGTTACCCATTTTTCTCACGCTCATTCGCGCGAATGTTTTTTCTTATGCGTCTTTATTCTCCCTATTAGACTCTCCTGAAGGCCTTGCTTTTTTACAAGGCGATCTCCAGGCTATCAAGGTTTTAAATCCGCACCAGCGCAGGGCTTTTGAAAACGTTTCTTTAAAAGCCGTAGCAGCCGATATTGAGTGGCTGAAACAAAAAGGCCATTTTTTATTGACTTGTGTGGATGAAGGCTATCCTGACCTATTACGGCATATTCCGGATCCGCCCATTGCTTTGTTTGGCAAGGGAAAAGCCGAATATTTACACTCTTTGAAGATGGGGGTTGTGGGCAGCCGCAGTGCTTCTGTGACCGGGCTCAAAACTGCCGAAGCCTTTGCAGAAAGTTTATCTCGTGAAGGTATCACTGTTGTGAGCGGTCTTGCCATGGGTATTGATACTGCGGCGCATCAAGGTGCATTGATGGGGAAGGGGAGTACGATTGCGGTGTGTGGTACGGGTCTTGATATTATTTATCCTAAAAGTAATGGGACACTCGCAGAAGCTATTGCTGAAGAAGGGCTACTCTTGTCTGAATACCCGCCTGGCACTGCGCCTATCGCCAGAAACTTCCCCATTCGAAACCGCATTATCAGCGGTTTATCCTTAGGCATCTTGGTCGTAGAAGCCAATTTAAAAAGCGGCTCTTTGATTACAGCACGGCTTGCCGCGGAACAGGGTAGGGACGTGTTTGCCATTCCAGGGTCAATCCATTCTTCGTATGCAAGGGGATGTCACAAACTGATTCAAGAAGGGGCCAAATTAGTGTCGGTTCCCGACGATATCTTAGAAGAATTGCCGCCGTTAAGCCGTACGCTTTCTTCAAAAGCATCCAAGAAACAAGCGCTACCTCCTCTTGAAAAAATAGAAACTGCGCCCATATATTCTATAGATTGTCCTGAAATCAAACAGATTTTAGCTTGTATGAATGCTGGTGAACCTGTGAATGTCGAAATGCTTTTCTTACGTACCGGTTTTGAGGTACAATCCCTGAACTGCCATTTAGTCACTTTAGAGCTTCAAGGCATTATTCAAAAAACACAGGGTAACGGTTACATTAAAATTGGGTAAAGTAATGAATAAAAAATTAGTGAAAATGCTTTCAGAAATTGTCAAAAAGTACAAAGAAATCAGTGTTGAAAATATGGCAGCCGCTGATATGGCTACATATGTGATTCCAAGAGAAAAAATTGATTGGACAAATTTACTCAAATGCGCTCAAGAAAAAACCGCTTTAAAAGAAACCGCGCGTTCTATGCCTTCTTTTCGTGTCTTTACGCAACAAGAGGAGTTAAAAATTTCTAAAACAGCCCGTGGCATGCTCATGTCATTGACACAGTTAGGCGTGATAAAATTATCTGCTTTAGAAATGTGTATTGATGTGGCGATGGAACTTAAAATGAAAAGCGTGACAGAAGATGAAATGAGTCAAATTTTAAATTTCCTTTTGCTCGGTAACCACCAACGCTTCAACTTAAAAAATCTCGAAAACTTACAATTACTCGGTAACGAGATTCGCATTAATTAAATATCACCTCTCCCCTTGCGGGAGAGGTCTGCGCCAAAGGCGCAGGGTGAGGGGTAGAGTAATTTAAGTAAGTACCCCTCATCCTCGCCAGCTTTGCTGGCTCGACTTCTCCCGCAAGGTGAGAAGTGAAAATACAGCGTCGAATTATGCAATGGCGCTGAATTATTAAACAAGGAATTACATGTCAGCAAAATATTTATTGGTCGTAGAGTCCCCCGCCAAAGCCAAAACCATTAAAAAATACCTTGGTAAAGACTATAACGTGATAGCGTCTTATGGCCATATTCGTGATCTGCTCCCTAAAAAAGGTGCGGTAGATGTGGATAATGATTTTGCCATGAAATATGAGCTCATCGAAAAAAACAAAAAACACAGTGACGCTATTATTGCTGCAGCAAAAGAAGTTGAGCAAGTATTACTGGCGCCAGATCCGGATAGAGAAGGTGAAGCCATTGCCTGGCATATTGCGCACATTATTCAAGAAAAACGTGGGATGAAAAATAAGCCCATTGCGCGTGTAGTCTTTCATGAAATTACGCAGAGCGCGATTTTAGAGGCCGTTAAACACCCGCGTGAAATTGCAATGGATCTTGTTGAGGCGCAGCAAGCCCGCCGCGCACTCGATTATTTAGTGGGTTTTAATTTATCCCCGCTCCTTTGGAAAAAAGTACGTCGCGGCCTTTCTGCAGGGCGCGTACAAAGTCCTGCGCTTCGTCTTATTGCCGAGCGTGAAGAAGCCATTGAAAAATTTATCG
>JBILMY010000031.1:0-8814 GCA_044375265.1 Gammaproteobacteria bacterium
AAATCGATGGAGTTATCCATGCGTTGGGCTAAACGCAGCCGCGATGCCTTTTTACAAGGGCAAAACCCCAATGCACTCTTTGGCATTGTACAAGGCAGCATTTACCCCACGCTTCGCTTGCGATCGCTCGAGGCTTTACAGGCCATTGGCTTTGAAGGCTATGCAGTAGGGGGTTTGGCAGTGGGTGAACCCAAAGAAGAGATGCAGGAGATATTGGAACTTTTATCCGATAAACTCCCTGCTGATAAACCCCGCTATCTCATGGGCGTGGGAACCCCGCAAGATTTGGTGCAGGGGGTACTGCGCGGTATCGATATGTTTGATTGCGTCATGCCCACGCGTAATGCAAGGAACGGCCATTTATTTACCTCAGAAGGGGTCGTGCGTATTCGCAATAGCCAATACAAAAATGATACTTCCGCTTTAGACCCGAATTGTGATTGCGATACATGCCTTCATTACAGCCGCGCTTACTTACATCATTTGGACAAATGCAAAGAAATGCTGGGGAGCTATTTAAATACCGTGCATAACCTGCGCTATTATTTGCGGCTGATGGAAACCATACGCGCCCAAATTGAACGTGGCACTTTCACTGCCTGGGCCCAGCAGTTTTTAACAGAAAATTTTAATCCCCTCTTAACAAGAGGGGTGTCGGCGTAAGCCGACGGGGAGATTTATAAGGCATTCACTCAAAAGAAATCCCCCAGTCAACTGCGTTGACAGCCCCCTTATTAAGGGGGCAGATTTTTAAATTTAGCATACACCTTATCTTGACTAATTTCTCCTTTTATGCTATAATTGTTCAAATTTTGAACATAAAAACAAGGTACAATTATAATGTCTTATCCACGCGGCGTTACTACACTTAAAGATAAATTAGCAGAGCATTTAGAAATTTGGAAAGGATTACAGCAATTATTTACAATCCAATGCCCTGATTGTAAAGGGCGCTCTCATAATTATCAATTTATTCGCTACAGCAAAGAAGCTATTGATGCTTATCTGTGTAAAGTTTGTTTGATGAAAGCAAAAGAAGCGATTCGTTATACGCCCGCAAAGAACAATGGTGAAATTAAAAAACATTTTGTAAGTAATGAATTGCAACGGCATTTGGCAAGTGGTAATTATAAAGCCGATCAATTTTTGTGTGCGATGCATTTAATAGGGATTATGCTAGAAATAACAACTGAAGAAGTACTCTATCATAAAGAGGGGCATTCCGAAAATTTGGTTTTGAGCGATAGCGTTGCGAAGCATGATAAAGAAACAACGCCTTTATTATCTTCTTCTATTAGCGAAACGCCATTAGGCTCGAAACCTGGTTATCGATGTGATGATTTTCCAGGTTCGTCTAACGCCAGACGACATTTAATTCAGTTAATTCAGTTTATTCCTCTGGCTGATGATGCAAAATTAAAATTTTATAAAGAATCCTTAACGGATGAAACAAAGCAAAAAATAAAGTACATTTTTAGCGGAGCCTATAATAACGCCATCGATCCTAAAAAATTGTTTGATCGAATTCACCGTGAATTTTTTGTGACGATTACAGAGGAACCTACTCCCCTTGCCTCAGAGGCCGGCATGATGGCGAAAGCCTATAATTATATCCGCCCTCAAAAACAAAAAAAACTGACTTTAATTACTGCGCCAGTCATTGATAATATTAGCGGTAAAACGGTACAATTTTCATTACCCCCAACTCAGGGTCATATCAATTCTGTGAAACGGCTCGATCTTTTCTTTCTTCGATTTTATCTCATCTTTATGCAATGCCGTTTGGTATTGCAACTGGGAATGCCTCACGATGAAGTTTCTTCTTCATTATTGGACTTGAGTAGTAGTGCTAATTCGTTAATAACACAGCAGCCAGAGGCAAGCAGCAGTAGTGATTCATCCTCTTTATTAGTAACACAGCAGCCAAAACCTCAAGAAATAACCGAAAGAATTGACACAGCAATAAGGGCTAAGTTAGCAGACATAAATCCATTGCTAGAACAAAGTCATGACTATAATTCTTGCTGGAATCAGGTTAAACTTCATTGTATGAGTCTGCCTTGTGTGTCTTATCCACTAACTTGGGGTGAATTTAAAAATTGTGTATATAGAGATCCTTTTTCGAGCGGTGAATATTTTAAACGTTTTTGCTGCGGCTGTTTTCAAACGCAATTAGGAGAAAGTTATTTAAATGAAGAGCGGTATTGCAGTTTTATAGCGGAACTGATTAGCTGTGTAGGGCTGGTAACGGGGTTGGCGTTAACTGTAGGAGGAGGCTTGGTGGGTTGGATAACTTTTGCTGCTACGGGTCCTGCAGTGGCTATTGCAGCGCTTGCAGTAATGCTCGCTTGGATTTTATTTCGCATAGGGTGTTTTGCAATATGTACACGTTGCAGGGAAAACCATCGTACCCATTTGGTGCATTATGGTGCGCGAATAGAAGGTAAAGTAGGTAAACTTCCCCTCTATGTATATGATGAAACTTTTAATGAATATACGAGCGAACGTTTGACGACATTATTATTAAACAATTTACAACTTTTAGATAATGCATCTACCACATAGGATATCAAGGAATGGCCCGCAGCTGCGCCAATAATTTTTTATAGTCCCCTTTGCCAAAAATAGCAGAGCCCATCACAAACGTATCGGCGCCTGCCGCTTTCATGAGCGGTAGTGTCTCTTGATTAATGCCACCATCTATTGACGAATGTCTGAAATTCAGATATTATGAAAATAAGAAAACATTGATGAAGGTATTTTATGAGCTTTACAGTAACCACTTCAGGTAAACGGGGAACGATTGTCATTCCAGCACCTCTTCGTAAGAAATTTGGTATGGAAGAAGGGTCATTATTAATTATCGAAGCGCTTGATGAAGGTCTGCTTATCAAGCCAGCCATGGCATTACCTATTGAAACCTATTCCCCCGAACGCAAAGCAGAATTTTTACTGACCAACGCTATCTCTCAAGAAGAATATGATGAAGCTTGCGGAACAGTAAAAGCGATGAAATTAAATCCTGGCAAAATTAAGCATAGTTCTCCTTTTAAATGAAAAAGTTATTTTTGGATGCCAATATTTTATTTTCTGCCGCTTATCGTGAAAAAGCAGGGTTAGTAAAATTGTGGCAACTTAAAAAGGTGAAGCTTTATTCTTCATTATATGCTGTTGAAGAGGCGGAGAGAAATCTAGAAAAGGCAGAGCAAAAAAAACGCCTGACAACCTTGCTTGAAAAAATTGAGCTTGTCGGTTATTTATCTGGCAGGTCTTTCATTCCAACTGATATTGAACTCAGAGATAAAGATAAACCCATTTTAGAAGCCGCGATTCAAATGAAAGCAGATTATTTAATTACAGGCGATTTTCGTGATTTTGGCCAACATTTTGGTAAAAAAATAGCAGGCGTGGTTATTTTACCTCCTGCAGCGTTTTTTGAAATAATGACGCGTTAGTTGTACTATAGTTTCTTATACTGCCTGTAGCGCTACCAATAATTTTTTATAGTCCCCTTTGCCAAAAATAGCAGAGCCCATCACAAACGTATCGGCGCCTGCCGCTTTCATCAGCGGCAGTGTCTCTAAGTTAATCCCGCCATCGACCTCTAACCGCACTTTTGGATTGTGTGTATCAATAAGCTTTCGCATCGCACGCACATCGTCTATCACTTCGGGCATAAAGGCTTGTCCGCCAAAACCGGCTTTCACGCTCATCATGAGTACCAAATTAATCTCGGGTAAAAGCGCTTCAATGCCTTCATAAGACACGCCTGGATTGTAGGCCAGACCCACTTGCACACCTTGATTTTTGAGCCATGTAATTACCGTTTTGGGATCAGGGGTGACTTCGGGATGAAAAGAAATTAAATTTGCGCCCGCTTTGATAAAGGCTTCGACCACGGGGCTTTGAATCGCATCGATCATGAGATGCACATCACAAAAAGCGTTGATGCCATTTTTACGAAGGGAGGAAAGCAGATGTGGCCCAAAAGTGAGATTGGGTACAAAATGATTATCCATGATATCCAGATGCAGCCAATCGGCGCCCGCCTCTAATACGGCTTTGATTTCATCGCCCAAATGTAACGCATCGGCGGCAAGCAAAGAGGGTGCAATGATCATTTTTTTCATACGGCTACAAGTCCTTTAATCAAGGGATGTGATTCATAATTTTCTAAGATAATATCGTCATAGTGATACTCAAATAAAGAGTCGGGTTTGCGCGCAAAGCGCAATGTCGGCGGCGCATAAGGCGCGCGTGATAATTGTAAATCGGCTTGCTCAAAATGATTTTGATACAAATGCACATCGCCGCCCGTCCATACAAAATCACCGACGTCTAAATTCGTTTGATGCGCAATCATGTGTGTGAGCAGAGCGTAAGAGGCAATATTGAAGGGCACGCCTAAAAATAAATCGGCTGAGCGTTGATAGAGCTGGCACGAAAGTTTATTGTTGGCCACATAAAATTGAAAGAGCAGATGACAAGGCGGCAGCGCCATTTTTTCGAGATCGCCGACATTCCATGCACTCACAATCAGTCTTCGCGAATCAGGGTTGTGTTTGATATTATAAAGAAGCTCAGTGATTTGATCGATCACTTTGCCTTCAGTGCTTTCCCATGAGCGCCATTGTTTACCATAGACGGGGCCTAAGTTACCTTCCGCATCGGCCCATTCATTCCAAATGCGTACACCCTGTTCTTGTAAATAAGCGATATTGGTGCTGCCTTGCAAAAACCATAAAAGCTCATGCGCCACACTTTTAAAATGTACTTTTTTGGTGGTCAGGAGAGGAAAGCCTTTTTGTAAATCAAAACGCATTTGCCGTCCAAATACGCTGACCGTACCCACACCCGTTCTATCGATTTTTTGCGTGCCATTATTTTTAACTTCTTTTAAGAGATTTAAATAGGCAGTGTCATGAGAAAAAAGTGGTGAATTCATGAATAATATTATGCGGGAGTTTCACAAATAACTCAAGTCTTGAACAGATTAATTCAACCTTAAGAAAAAAGTGATAACTTTCTATTTGTGGGCTTTTTTTACCTTCGGATTTCATTTGTTTGTTATAATAAACTAATAATTATAAAAACAGGAAAATAGTGTAATGATATTTAGAGTATTAATGTTGGATAATGAAGCACATATACTTGCGGAGAGCCCTAATGAAAGTGCTTGTGTGAATATATTTATAGGAAAAATGGCGCGAGGTGAATTTCAAAATTTTGGTATCCAACCTTATGAACAAGCTTTTGCAATGCAATTACGTAATAACTTGGGAATTGCAATAGAGCATAATGGAAGACAATTTGCATTACTCCAAATGGCCCAATAAAACTAAGCGTTTATACTTTCCATAAAGCCAGCACTTCTTCAAATACTTGCGCAATATTTTTTCCTGTGGTATCCACGGTGATAGCATCCACCGCAGGTTTTAAAGGCGCAATGGCGCGGGAAGAATCTTTTTTATCACGTGCTTCAATATCATGAAGTACATTTTCAAAAGCAATGTCTAGTCCTTTTTGTTGATGCTGTAAAAAGCGTCTCTGCGCGCGCTCTGCTGCGCTAGCAATCATAAAGATTTTTAAATTCGCTTCCGGGAAAATAACCGTACCCATGTCGCGACCATCGGTCACAAGGCCTGGCGCTTGTTTAAAAGCGCGTTGTTTTTGAAACAGGGCTTCGCGCACTTCCGGAATCAGTGCTACGTATGAAATGGCTCTGTCGATGGCTTCGCCTCGAATGAAATCAGTGACATTGCGATCGCCTAAAAAAATATCCTCATTTTTAAAATGCAGAGAGAGATTATGGGCAAGCCACACGATATTATCGACATCATCCAGCGCAAGTTTGGCTTCTAACACAGCGAGTGTGAGTACGCGGTAAATTGCGCCACTGTCGAGATAATGAAAGCCCAAATGCAGGCTAAGTTTTTTGGCAATAGTGCCTTTACCCGTACCGCTCGGACCATCGATGGTGATGACGGGGATATCTGAACCTTGATTAAACGGATTAAGCAGATTCACTATGATTATCTCTGTGTCGTCACCCCCGCGAAGGCGGGGGTCCATTGGGCCCATGGATTCCCGCCTTCGCGGGAATGACGAGCAACAAGCGGTGAGAAAATAATCATGCTAATCAATTTAATCAGCGTAATCACAGTTCAGACACTTCCTCTCCCACAAGGGCAGAGGTAATGCTTGAAGCGTCATCTTCTGTAGAAGCGGTGAGAACTGGCGCATCTTCTGTAACGATCTTCTGAATAGCAATGAGCTTTTCACCTTCACTTAAGCGGATAAGGCGCACGCCTTGCGTGTTACGGCCAACGGAAGAGACTTCGCTCACGCGTGTTCTCACCATCGTGCCTTTATCACTGATGAGCATCATTTCTTCATCGTCTTTGACTTGCACAGCGCCGATGACTTTTCCATTACGCTCACTGACTTGAATGGAAATAACCCCCATCCCGCCGCGGCCGGTGATACGATATTCGTCGAGTACGGTACGTTTACCATAACCAAATTCAGTGGCGGTTAAGATTTGTCCTTCGGCTGCCACAACTTGCAGCGCAATCACTTCTTGATCTTTTTGCAGTGAAATGCCGCGCACACCCATGGACGTTCTGCCAGTCGCACGTACTTCAGCTTCTTCAAAGCGAATGACTTTACCGGCATTGGAGAATAACATGACGTGCTGTTTGCCATCGGTGAGCGCTGCGCCAATCAATCGATCGTTGTCTTGCAAGTCGATAGCGATAATCCCCCCTTGGCGAGGACGGGAAAAATGCGAAAGGTTTACTTTTTTAATGGTGCCTTGTTTAGTGGCCATCACGACAAAATGATCATCACTGAACGTTTTCACCGGTAAGATGGCTTGAATTTTTTCACCTTCAGAAAGCGCAAGCACATTATTAATCGGTTTACCTTTGGAGATACGACTGCCTTGCGGGAGTTGATACGTTTTGATCCAATAAAGTTTACCCACACTTGAGAAACACAAGATCATATCGTGTGTATTGGCAATGAGAAGCTGCTCGATGAAATCTTCATCTTTCATGCTGGTGGCTGATTTGCCTCTGCCGCCGCGGCGCTGTGCTTCATAATCACTCACCTTCTGGGTTTTCACATAACCTTCGTGTGATAAAGTTACGACTAAATCAGTCGGCGCAATCAAATCTTCAATGCCTAAATCTTCTTCGCTTTCAATAATTTCTGTGCGGCGTGTATCGCCAAATTGGGCTTTAATTTCGAGAAGCTCATTTTTAATCACATCCATCAATTTTTGATACGAGCCTAAAATTGCTAAAAGCCCTTGAATCGTGAGTAACACTTGCCCATATTCTTCAAAGATTTTTTCTTGTTCAAGCCCGGTTAAGCGATTGAGTCGTAATTCTAAAATCGCTTGCGCTTGTTCTGCCGATAGGCGATAGGTTGTGCCTTGGAGACCAAAGATACTGGGCAGTCCTTCGGGACGGTAGACTTTATGATCGCCTGATTTTTCAATCATGGCAGCTACCACACCTGCTTGCCACTCGGTATTCATGAGCGCTTCTTTGGCAATTTGTGGGGTTGGGGATTTTTTAATGGTTTCAATCATGCGATCAAGATTTGATAAGGCAATGCCAAGGCCTTCTAAAATATGACCGCGTTCGCGCGATTTTTTTAACTCAAATAAAGTGCGGCGCGTGACCACATCTTGGCGATGACGAATAAAGGCTTCTAACATTTCTTTAAGATTAAAGAGTTTAGGCTCTTGATGATCGAGGGCGACAAAGTTAATGCCAAACACCGATTGCATCGGCGTTTGAATGTATAAATTATTGATGATCACTTCAGGCAGTTCACCGCGTTTGAGTTCAATCACCATACGCATACCATCTTTGTCGGACTCATCACGAAGGCCCGTGATGCCTTCAATTTTTTTGAGTTTCACAAGCTCGGCAATTTTTTCCATGAGCTTGGCTTTATTCACCTGATAGGGCAGTTCAGTCACAATGATCGATTGCTTACTGTCTTCATCACCTTCCACGTGTGTTTTAGCGCGCATGACGACGCGGCCTTTACCGTTACGATACGCTTCAATAATGCCAGCGCGGCCATTGATGATGCCTGCTGTGGGAAAATCAGGGCCGGGGATATATTGCATGAGATCGTCAATGGTTAAATCGGCATTGTCAATCAGAGCGATGGTGGCATTGATAACTTCAGTTAAATTATGCGGTGGAATATTGGTGGCCATCCCGACGGCAATTCCTGCGGAGCCATTGATGAGTAAATTGGGAATGCGTGTGGGTAAGACGCTTGGCGCAAATTCAGAGCCATCATAGTTTGGCACAAAATCAACGGTTTCTTTATCAAGATCAGCGAGTAAACTGTGCGCGAGTTTCGCCATGCGGATTTCGGTGTATCGCATCGCAGCGGCATTATCACCATCGACAGATCCAAAGTTTCCTTGTCCATCAATTAATACATAGCGCATGGAAAAAGGCTGCGCCATACGAACGATGGTGTCATACACAGCAGTATCACCATGCGGATGGTATTTACCGATCACATCCCCGACGATACGTGCGGATTTTTTATAGGGTTTGTTGTAGTCATTCCCGAGTTCATACATTGCATATAAAACACGGCGATGCACAGGTTTTAAGCCATCGCGCACATCGGGTAGGGCGCGACCTACAATGACGCTCATGGCGTAATCTAAATAGGATTGTTTTAATTCTTGTTCAAGACTGATGCCGTGTGAATGGGGGATCGGATGACTCATAAATTTCCTTCATTTCTAAAGGTGAAATTATAGCTTTTTTGGGG
>JBILMY010000032.1:0-8632 GCA_044375265.1 Gammaproteobacteria bacterium
TCTTGCAATGTTTTTAGAATGTGGCGTAATGCGGAAAATCACATAGATGGCCTCTAAAATTTCGATATATTTTTTAACGGTATTGACAGAGACTTGCACATCTTCCGCTATAGAGAGATAAGAAATGGGTGAGCCCACTTTTTGCCGTAATAAATCCACCATCATTTGAATCACATGGATATGTTGAATAGGATTAAAATTCAGGACGTCGATGCGGATTAAACTCTGGATATATTGCGCACGCCAACGTTTAGCCTCAACGAGGGTTTCTGCTAAGTAGGGCTCTGGAAATCCACTGTGTGCTATGAGGCGCTGCATATCTGGCGTTTCATCATTTTGTTTGAGCTCAGATAATGAGAGTGGTAATAAATGATGTAAAAAATACCGCCCTGCCAATGAATCTCCGACTTTTCGGTATAAATCCAAACGGGCGCTGCCGGTAACCAAAATATGTAAGTGGCTTAATTTAGTATCGTATACGCCTTTTAAATAATTTTTCCAGCGGGGCATTTTATGCAGTTCATCCAAAATGAGGAGATCGGTATTTTCGCGCCAGGATTTTTCTTTCATGATTTTACGGTGCTCGGTATCATCATAATTGAGGTACACAGGATTTTGATAGGTCGTTGCAATATCTTTAGCCAGCCAAGTCTTGCCTGCTTGCCGGGGGCCTGCAAGAAAGACCATTTTCTTTTTCAGATCAGCCAAAATGGCCTGTTTTTGGAATCGCTTCATATGACTATTATGCAAGATATTGCAAAAAAGTCAAGACTATTTTGCAAAGCCTTGTATTTTAGTCAGGTTTTTTTACGAAAAGCTTCGTGGATTAAGCTATTGATATGCGTGGCTTTTTCAAGCTGGGTGTCATAGAGAAAATGCAGTTTAGGCGTCGTGCGAAGACTTAATTGCTTGGCTAAGGCTTTACGAAAAAAGCCGCTTGCGCTTTCAAAAGCATTTTCTGCAGCTGCTTTATTTTTCTCACTGTCTTCCATTAAAGTGTAATAGACTTTGGCATGAGACAAATCGGCAGATACGATGACTTCGGTGATGGAGATTAAGGATAAGCGCGGGTCGTTGATATCAGTGATGAGGAGGCTGCCAATGATGGATTGTATTTCATCGCCGATACGCAGTAAGCGCTCACTCATGGCTTATCCTGCTTTGACGAGGACTTTCTCGTAAACTTCGATATTGTCCCCGACTTTAACATCGGAATAATCTTTGACGCCAATACCGCATTCAAAGCCTTGTTTGACTTCTCCTGCATCATCTTTGAAACGTTTGAGCGATTCTAAGGCGCCTTGGAAAATCACCACATTATTTCTTAAGACACGAATCGGATTATTGCGTTTGACGATGCCATCTACGACCATGCAGCCTGCAATAGTACCAAATTTAGACGAGTGGAAAACTTCACGGACTTCAGCAAGACCAATAATATGCTCTTCGTATTCCGGTTTGATGAGGCCTTCGGAGGCTTTTTTCACTTCATCCAACGCTTCGTAAATAATACTGTAGTAATGTAAATCGACGCCTTCATTTTCTACCATCTTTTTGGCAGTATTGTCAGCGCGCACATTAAAACCAATCATGATGGCTTGTGAGGCAATGGCCAAATTCACATCGGATTCGGTGATTGCGCCAATACCGCCAGCCACGACTGCAATACGCACTTTATCATTGGATAATTTAATGAGCGCTTCTTGCAAGGCTTCGAGCGATCCTTGTACATCGGTTTTTAAAACGATGTTAAGCACTGCCATTTTATTATCGCCCGTTTGCAAAAAGAGATTTTCGAGCTTGGCTTTTTGCTGACGCGCGAGTTTAATTTCTCTGAATTTTCCTTGGCGAAATAAAGCCACTTCTCGGGCTTTTTTCTCGTTTTGGACAACCAAGACTTGATCGCCTGCTTTAGGCACGCCAGTCAACCCTAAAATTTCTACCGGCATAGAAGGGCCTACACTATTGACCATTTTACCTTGTTCATTGATAAGTGCACGCGCAGTACCGTATTCCATGCCTGCTAATATAACATCGCCTTTTTTGAGTTCTCCCGATTGCACGAGTATCGTTGCTACCGCACCTTTGCCTTTATCCAAGCGCGCTTCTACCACGACGCCGTGCGCAGCACCTGTGGCAGGCGCTTTTAATTCTAAGACTTCGGCTTGTAATAAAATGGATTCGAGTAGGGCATCGACGCCTGTTCCCACTTTGGCAGAAATCGGGCGAAACATGACCTCCCCACCCCATTCTTCAGACACGAGTTCATATTGAATGAGTTCTTGTTTGATTTTTTCAGGATCAACGCCGGGTTTATCAATTTTATTGACCGCTACAATGATGGGGACTTTGGCGGCTTTAGCATGTTGAATGGCTTCAATGGTTTGTGGTTTTACGCCATCATCGGCCGCAACAATTAACACGACAATATCTGTGCAGCCAGCGCCGCGGGCACGCATTGCGGTAAATGCCGCGTGGCCTGGGGTATCTAAAAACGTAATAGAGCCGCGTGGCGTATCCACGTGATAAGCACCGATATGCTGCGTAATGCCGCCTGCTTCACCGGCCGCGACTTTGGTGCGACGGATATAATCGAGCAAGGATGTTTTTCCATGATCTACGTGTCCCATGATGGTGACGACAGGGGGGCGTGTCACTTCTATCGCTTTATCGGCATCAAAGGCTTTTTGTAAATCTTCTTCAAGGGCGTTTTCACGCATTAAAATAGCTTTATGTCCCATTTCTTCGACGACAATAGCTGCCGTATCTCTATCGATAATTTGATTAATGGTGACCATCGCGCCGAGTTTCATCAGTGTTTTAATGACTTCTGCGCCTTTGACTGACATACGTTGTGCAAGCTCTGAGACAATGATGGTTTCAGGAATATTGACTTCTCTGACGATAGGGCCGGTAGCCACTTCCGTATTTGAATGTATGAATGCGTTGTGCGATCTGGATTTATTTTTACGGTGGTTATTGTTCGCCAATACTTCATCAAGTTCATCAATATTATTGATGGCTTTAATTTTATGAAGATTGACTTCACGCTCTTCTGGTTTTTTATGAGAAGACGCGGATTTTTTGCTGTCAGTACGGGCAGGTTCAGCAGCAGGCCTCGTAGGTAAAGGTTTATTACGGTTAACCGAAGAAGCGGTGCTGGCGTTTGTCGTGCTGGGTGTTGTAACTTTGCGATCTTGCTCGGAAGACACTGAAATAGGTTTGCGAAAGCTGGTATTGTGGAAAGCAGGTTTTTTAGCGGCATCGGTGTTGGTGGTAGTAGCAGCAGTAGCAGCAGTAGCAGCAGTAGCAGTACTTTTATCGCTAGACACGGATGTATTTTCTGCCATCTCTGGCCCAATTTTTTTAGTACGCACTTGTACAATCGGACCTTTATGTTCACCGGGTTTTTTAGGGGCTAGGGCAAGGGGTTTTTTTAATGATAAAGTGCCAGTAGGTTTCCCTAATACTTTGCTGGGTTGCTGACCTTTCATATAATTAAGGAGCGTATTTTTTTGCGTATCGGTCAATACGCTGTCTGCATGCAAATCAAGGACGCCCGAATTTTTAAAATGGGACAGTAAAGTCTCTACAGGTTGCCCTGTGATCTTTGCAAGTTCCTTGACAGTGGTGGATGACATCGTAAATTTTATCCTCTATATAATTTATCAGGAAAACCAAGGCGCCCGTGCTAAGAGAATGAGACGTGTGGCACGCTCTTCTGTCATGCCTTCAATATCCATTAAATCTTCAATGGATTGTTCGGCTAAATCTTCTTGCGTAAAAATATCTTTGTTGGCCAGTGCGTTAGCCAGCGCTTCGCTCATGCCTTCAAGGGCCAATAAATCAGCTGCAGAGGCTTTACGATTGGAGAGCGCATCGCCAAGTACCGCCATTTTAGCACGTTCACACAAGGCTTCAACCAATTCTTCATCGAATCCTTCAATGTTGAGTAATACAGCAGGTTTGACGCTGGTAATATCCTTAGCGTTTTTAAATCCTGCCTCTACAAGAATAGTAGCAAGATCTTCTTCAATGCCCAGCGCTTCCATGAGACCATTGATAAAGAAACTCGATTCTTCAGTGCTTTTGGCTTCCGCTTCAGCGCTCGACATAACATTTAAACGCCAGCCGGTTAATTGGCTCGCCAGTTTCACATTTTGTCCATTACGTCCAATGGCTTGTGATAAAAAAGCCTCAGCAACCGCGATATCCATTGAATGGTTTTCTTCATCCACGACGATCGATTCAACTTCTGCAGGCGCCAGGGCATTGATCACAAATTGTGCATCACTCTGATCCCATAAAATAATATCGATGCGCTCACCGCCCAATTCTTCTGTGATAACTTGTACGCGAGAACCGCGCACGCCCACGCAAGCGCCCACAGGATCAATACGTCGATCATTCGTTTTTACTGCAATTTTTGCACGCATTCCTGGGTCGCGAGCAACAGCGCAAATTTCAATAATTTGCTCGGCAATTTCAGGTACTTCCAGTTGAAAGAGCGATGCGAGCATTTCGCCTTTGGTGCGGCTGAGTAACATTTGTGGACCGCGCGCGCCTTTTTGCACTTCATATAAATAAGCACGCAAGCGATCGCCGGTACGAAAATTTTCTTTGGGTAAACATTCTTCGCGCTTTAAAAAGCCTTCAGCATTTTGCCCCAGATCAACGATGATCCCTTCACGGCTCACTTTTTTCACTGTGCCAAATACCAAGTCGCCAACGCGTCCTGCAAAAGCGTCTGCCACTTTGCCGCGTTCCGCTTCACGGACTTTTTGAACGATGACTTGTTTGGCAATCTGTGCCGCAATACGACCAAATTCAATGGATTCCATTTCTTCTTCGAGCACATCACCGATGCTGGGCGTTTCCATGCCGCGTTCGGAAGCTTCTTCTTCGGTTAATTCGGCATCGATGTTTTCCAGATCATCTTCATCGATCACTGTCCAGCGGCGATAAGTGACGTAATCACCCGTTTTAGGATCGATTTCAACACGGACATCAATATTTTTACCGCTTTTTTTACGCGTAGCTGTGGCAAGCGCCATTTCAATGGCTTCTAAAATACTTTCGCGGCTGACTTCTTTTTCATTGGAGATCACTTCTGCAATTTGTAGAATTTCTTTATTCGCCATGGTATCGCTCCTAAAATTAACGCCTTAAAACACCAAATGTGCTTTGGCAATATTATCACTGTCAAAGAGATAGGATTTGCCTTCAACCTCAAATCCTATGATTTTGTCTTTTACGCTCACAATCGTACCCGCAAAGTTTTTTCTCCCCTCGAGCGGACTTTTGAGGGTTATACTGGCTTTTTGGCCAATATACAGCGCATATTGCGCGGCTTCGTATAAGGGCCTTTCAAGCCCCGGTGAAGACACTTCTAAGGTGTATTCCCCATTAATGGGATCTTCCACATCCAACACCAGATCAATTTGGCGGCTGACGGTTTCACAATCATCCACTGAAATACCGTTCGGATGGTCGATATACACGCGCAGCACTGAATAACGACCTTGTCGTAAGTATTCAACGCCCCACAGTACATAGCCCAAGGCTTCAATACTGGGCGTCAAGAGTGCTTTGATATCAGACACTTTTGCCATAAATACTCCGAACTATCTTAATAAAAAACCCCTCAACGAGGGGTTCTGTAACAAATTCAACAATTGGTAGCGGGGACAGGATTTGAACCTATGACCTTCGGGTTATGAGCCCGACGAGCTACCAGACTGCTCCACCCCGCGATGACCGACCTTGTATTCTACGCCAAAGTTTGGGATAAAGCAAGGTGTCTACGTCATTCCCGCGAAAGCGGGAATCCAGGGGCCCAATGGACCCCCGCCTACGCGGGGGTGACGAAAATCAATTGTGTGTAATTTTCGTTTTTTCCCAATTAAACGCATGTTTCAAAATAATTTCAATCTCCGGATACGCTGGTGTCCATCCTAAAATGGCTTTGGCTTCCGTAGCATCTGCTACTAAAAAAGCACTGTCGCCCGCACGGCGTGCTTCACGTCTGACTTGAATATCGCCGCCATATATTTTTTCTGCGGCTTCGATGACTTCTTTTACAGAAAATCCTTGTCCATTGCCTAAATTAAAGGCGCGGCTTTTTTGTCCTTTACGCAAATAGGTAATGGCCAATAAATGCGCTTGGCACAAATCAGTGACATGAATATAATCGCGAATACAAGTACCATCAGGCGTAGGGTAATCTTCGCCGAAAATGGCAATGGATTTTTTCTGTAAAGCCGCTTTGACAATGAGGGGAATGAGATGTGTTTCGGGATCATGATTCTCACCGAGGCGTCCTTTGGGATCTGCGCCTGCAGCATTGAAATAGCGCAGCACTACATAAGAGATGCCATAAGCAGCTGAAAAATCTGCGAGGATTTGCTCTGTCATCCATTTGCTGCGCCCGTAGGGATTTTCAGGATTTTTAGGGGCATTCACAGGAATAGGATTCATGCCTTCTACAGCACCAAATACAGCAGCGGTAGAAGAAAAAATAAAATGGGGGATCTTATGATCGCGTATGGATTTTAATAAAATGAGCGGCTTTGTAACATTGTTGTGATAATAGTCATAAGGTTTAACGACTGATTCTCCCACGGCAATGCTTGCCGCAAAGTGCATGACGGTATCAATTTTATAGCGTGTAAAAATATCGTCCAATAAAGTTTCATCACCACAGTCGCCTTCAATCAAAGTGCCACCTAAAACAGCTTCACGGTGTCCCGAGCTTAAATTGTCGAGAATGAGGACCTCTTCTTTGGCTTCTAGGAGTGCTGCGACCATATGAGAACCGATATATCCTGCGCCGCCAACGACTAATACTGTCATGATTTTTTACCTCTGTTTAAAAGATGACAGCTTCTCGTCATCAACTATATTTGGGCTTGCCTCGTCATCCCAGCGAAAGCTGGGATCCATGGGCCCACTGGACCCCAGCTTTCGCTGGGGTGACGGTTGACTCTAAGCATTCTACCGCATTCTTGCTTTTTCTGGCAAAAAAAGATAGAATAATTAAATAATTTTAAAAAGCGCTTTTTGAAATTATTTTGAGAGATATCCCAATGAAAAAATTAACTTTAGCGATCGTCGCTCTGTCTGCATCAATGATGTTAGCAGCTTGTGCTTCAGATGAAACCGCTGATAACTCAACAACAGCTGCGTCGACTCAATCGATGGGTCATCAAGATTACAAAGGCGAAAAAGCTGATGTAAAAGGTGAAAAAACCGCTCAATAATCGAGTGGGGATTCCCTTGAAAGAAAATGCTCGCTGGTCGAGCATTTTTCTTTGGCTAATTTAAAAAAGGAAATTCTATGCCTTATATCGTGCATATAAAACCCAGTGGTATTTTGCTCTCCGTCAATGACGGTGAAACTGTTTTAGAAGCCGCCCTTCGAGCAGGCTTTGATTTTCCCTATAGTTGCGGCAGCGCAACCTGCGGCACCTGTAAAGGCAAAATTTTGTCGGGTCAAATTGATTACGGCACTATTAAACCCTATGCCCTAAGCGATGATGAAACAGACTATGCGCTATTTTGTTCAGCCAAACCTAGGTCTGATTTAATCATTGAAATGGAGGAAGTATATACGCCTTATTACAAACCGCCACAAAAATTTGACTATCATATTAGAGCTTGCCAGACTGCTTCTGAGGACGGGAATATTATGGCGGTGACTTTATCACCCGTGAAAAAAAATTTATCGTTTGTCACAGGGCAATATTTATATTGGATTGAATCCAAAGCTGAATTTGCGTTTTCGATTGCCAATGCCCCTACTGATGAAGGAACTATTACTTTATATATTCAGCGCGTGCCTGGGAATCAAGCATTAGACCAATTATGGCAGCATCTTCGGGTGGAAAAAGAAGTGGTACTCAAAGGGCCTTTTGGCAATATGGTGCTGCATAGCACACTTGAAAATATGCCGCTCACTTTTATTGCACTCGGTGGCGTGAGTATTGCGCCCTTAAAAGCGTTGATTGAAGAAGCTTTAACAAAGGAGCATAAAGCGCCGCTGCATTTATATTGGCAAGTACAGAGTGAAGGTGAGGCGTATTTAAAAAATTATTTTGATGCCTTGCAAAAACAGCATCCGCAATTTTCATGGAAAATTTCGACGAATGCGGCAGGGGAGATTGAAAAAACAGAGGGTGCTTTTTATGTGATTGGCAAAAGTGAAATCGTTTTGCAAACTGCGAAAACTCTCAAAGAAAAAGGTGTGAATCCTGCACTGATTTTATCCGATACTTTTGAGCGGGCGAGTTTTTGGTGAGGGGGTTGGAACTCGTCATCCCCGTTGGCCCGTCATCCCAGCGAAAGCTGGGATCCAGGGGCCCATGGACCCCCGCCTGCGCGGGGGTGACGGTAATGGTGTTAACGCTATTTTCCCTCATTTTCACCTTCACCGCCCACGCAGATATCCAAAGCAGTGAAGTCACGCATCTTCCCGCCATTTTAAAAATCTTGCCCACACAAACAAAACTGCCTGTCGTGTTTGCTAAAGCGTTACCCTTATCAGAGCGCACCTATTTTGCCAGCGTCAATCTCACTCAATTTTCTTATGATATTTTTATTGATGCCACTGCCAATTGTGCAGGGAAAAAATATT
>JBILMY010000033.1:0-8631 GCA_044375265.1 Gammaproteobacteria bacterium
AAATCTTATTCTTATCAACATGGTGTGAGTGATTGGACGATGCTGCAACAAATGATGCATCAAGCTTTTGTCAGCTGGCACTTGAGTGAAAATGGACAGTTCATGATTTATGACAGTGAGCAGCAGAGCGCGCAGCATAAAGGCGAAGATATTGTTTATGGCGCATTTCCTAAAAACGCGACGCGATTTCGAACGCCCGATACTTTTGTACAAACTTGGCCCGCGCTATTTAAAGACTTCTTATTGGAGTTTGAAGGGATGACAAATCCCATCGCTTTTTCACACAAAGCCACTGTATCGGAATTAGCGAATTTAGATCCGCATCGAATGGGTGCAATTGCGTTGAGTGGAAACTCTCGTTATGTGCATGAAACCGATTATCCTGAATTAAAACTCAAAAATGAAAAAACGATTGCTGCAATACTTGAGGCAACACAAGGAACAAGCTATTACAGGGCAACCCTAAAAAGTACGGTAGGGAATGTTTTCCCTTTGCCCATTATTGGCGTGCCTGTTGAAGTCAGTATTTATGTGAATAATGATTATTTAGACAAAACAAAATATATTTCTAAAAAGCTTGTACCTGTTCAGATTGAGTTTTCAAGTATTTCCGCTGAGGCAGGAAGCGATACTTTTTTTGCGACCATTATTTTTATTGAAGAAAATGCCAATAAAAAATTCTATCTACCCATTCCCCCAAAAACTTTATCAACGCCTATTTATTTGAAAGGCGTAACAGTCGCTGCAGATGGGACTATCAAAGATATTAAAGACAGAACTCACGCGCTGGCAGCCATTGAAAATAATCAAGTGAGAGTGGGATTACCCTGGAGTAAAGAGGGACAAGCGTTTAAAAAAACTGTACTTGCCTCTGAAGAAAATGCCAGTGACTATCATTCGTCAGCAGTTTCTACCGGAAAAATTGCAGCTTTGGTACATTATCCGGAAGAAGGTCATTTTTATGTGACAGGCTTTATTGAAACAGAGAAAAAGACCACGGCAACGCGTATTACGCAAGATCCTGAAAATAAAGAAAATCCGAATCTTTCTTTGGAATATACTAAAGGCTTTGAAGTCAATTTGCCTGCGCAAGGAGACAAGAGCAAGAACAGTGCATCTATTGTGATGGGGAAAAGCCAATGGAGTGCTACCTATACAGGTGAAAGTACAGGGGTTCTTGCAGTGACACCGAAAAGCTTCCAAGTCACTATGGGTAAAGAAACTGTAGAATTTAGCGAAGCAGGCTATCGTGTAAAAATAAAAACTTCGGAAGTGAGCTTAACTGCAAAATCGCATGAAACAAAAGTGCCATCGGGAAAAATTAGTTCAGCGGCCATGAATATATCGGATAAAGCGACTACTATCACGCTTGATGCTGATACAAGTTTTAAAGCAAAGGCAAAAATACCGGGCGCTTCTGAGTTGGGGAATATGAAGGCGTAAACATGTATGCAAGGTTTATTTTGGAATTTCAGGGCGTTGAATTAGATCGCTTTCAAGCCGCGTGGAAAGCGTTGGCAGCGCGCTATCAACTCAACGCTGAGAGCATTCCCGTTTACAACTTCAGTGAGCAAGCAGATGCCAAGATTGTTGCGATTGAGGAAAAGTTTCATGACGAATTACTTTCTTTCGTCACCCCCGCGCAGGCGGGGGTCCATGGGCCCCTGGATTCCCGCACTATGTCGCGTCTTCCTGACGCTCCACCTTTCGCTTCGCTCAAGGCCAACGCCGAAGGCGTTGTTGAAAATTGGCATAGCCAATTTTTTCGCGGGAATGACGGCGCAAGGGGAGAGGTCAGTCACATAAATTCCCCTCCAGAGGAGGGGTGGCTGCCGAAGGCAGACGGGGTGGTTGATTCAAGCATCAAAGCGCTCTTTTACAAAAACCACGATCTGAAAGTTTTCCTCGCTTTTCCGCTCACACGCTTTTCACAAAAAAGCCTCTATTATTTTTTCTTAGAATGGCGCGCGCTTTATCAAGCACCGAACCTTGCATTGTCAGACTTGCCGACAGATACAGAAGAAAAAGCATTAGCGATCACAGCGCCTTACAGTCTATATTACACACATTTATATGGCAGACTTTTACATGCTGATGTTGCGAAACTCAAAAAAACCAGTGAGCAAAAAAAATTATCGCTGCCGGTGATTTTAACTGCGCAGCTTATGCATCATCTGCGCACGTCAAATATTGATTATCCGATTTTTACGAGCCTTATCAATCGTTTTCCTTTATTTCCCTATCAATACGATAAAGCGCTTTTTTCAAGTACAACGGCAGCCGTAGAAATTAGCCCTAGTACAGCAAAAACATTTAATGCTTTATGCCAAGATGTCACCACGCAATATCACGATCTTTTAAAAAATTACAGTCAGTCACCAGACAGTATTTTTGCCGCAGAGCCTGCTTCAAAAAATGTATTGGTGTACAGTAGTCTTGATCAGCCCCAAATGGGTGAAGGCCCTTTTTACGCCAAGATGCCCAATATTCTTTATAGCAATGTCGAATTTCCCGCGATTGCTATTGATTATGGCAGCTGGGAGCAAGCGGGGCAGCTTGTGTATCGTTACAGTTATATCAAAACCTTTCCGGTATTCGATCGCTTTTCAAATATCACTCGCCTCAAACCCACGTTAGAAAAAGAATTTCCTGAAATGCTGCTGCCACAGTCTTTGCAAGAAGAAGGCAGGGCATTTAATCCCATTAAACCTTTGGGATTAACGCTGCTGGGCGCAGGGGCTGCGACTGGTGCGAAAGCGAGCTTACAAAAAAAAGACAATGCCTTAAAATCGGCGAAATTGCCCGTAGATAGGCTGGGAAATTTATCGGATAAGGCAGAATTGGCTTCAGAAAAATTAGACGAAATCCGTGAAGAGAGCGCAGATGCAAATTTATTGCCAACACAGGCAGAGATGAACACGTCAAAAGAAAATCAAAACACTGCTGAAAAAACCGCTCAAAATAGTGTGAATCAAGCACAACAAACTAATGCACAAATGAACAGTACTTTTGCGCAAACGGGGACGGGGCTGGCAACTCTCGCAGCAAGTCCTGCAGCCTTTGAAACGCTGATAGCCTCACCTGCAGATAATACGCTGGCAGAGGCTGCAGAAAATGCACCGCTGTCTGCGGAAGCCTTGGCTGCTCATCAAGAGAATTTAGCGAAGCTTCCCGAAAATTCTCCGCTCAATGAATTTCAAAAAAATTTGGATGAATTAAAAAAAACAGATACCAGCAAGGATGCCAAAAATCCGAGTGATATTTCGGCGCCTTCTGCCGATACGCCTGCAGAAGAGATTGAAGGGGCTTATGAAAATTATCAAGAAAAATTGATGAAGATGCATGTGATGCCTTCGGCTTCAGATGCACCTATGCAAAAAATGGATCAGAATTTACAAGAAATGGCGATGGCATCTGTGGGTTCGCCAGAAGTTTCTGAAAAACTGAAAACACAATTTGATACGCTATCTCAAGTTTCAGCCAGTATTAAACAAGGCGATCCGCAAAGTAGTGCTGCAGGCCTTGTTGCTCTATCACAAGGGCATGTTGATTTAACCCAAACGATCGCGCAGCAAGGTGGAATGCAAGAAGGTCTCTTACAAAAAACACAGCAATTATCCGAGAGCGTGGAAAATATCGAAAGCCCTGAATCGGTAGAAGCGTACGGCGAACAAGTGAATGCTTATGAAGGCCATTTTGATGCCTATGTTTCCGGCAATGGGTCTGCACAAATTGAGGCCATGAATGCAGCGCAGGCAGAGGCAGAAGCTGGCAAAGCAGCTGCGTTTGCTGAATTGGAAGCAACGCCCGGTTTTTCACAAATGAAAGATAAAACAAATGCGCTGACTGAAAAAGTTGAGATAGCGGAAAATTTTAATTGCGCAAGTTTAGCGGATGAAAAAAAACAAGCGGCTATTATTCAAATGAAGGAAGAAGCGGAAGCATTAAAAACAAGCATACCGGAACCGGCACTTGATCCTGAGTTGAGCGAAAAAATGGCTGCGATGAAAGAAAAATCTGAAGCGCTTAATACGGCAGAATCAGCGGCAAAAGAAAAATTGGCAGCAACACAAGCGCAAGCCAAAGATAAAATGTCGCAAGGCATACCCTTATCTTCTGAAGAGATGCAAGCCTTAAAAGATCCCAATGCTTATCTGGATAAAGATCCCGGTATTCGCGCGGCGGCAAGCAGCTTGGATGAAGCCTCCAGCAATTTTGCCAAAGGTGTGCAAGGCCGCTGCCCGATTTGTTCCGCTTCTGCTTCAGGCGGTGCGCCCACGATGCCCGCTTTCAAAATGCCAGACGCAGGCACTATGGATATGTCGCAGCTAACGCAATTTAAGCAATCTTTGACAGGGTTAGAACTCACCTTTCCTCAATTGGAAATGGCTCAGATGAATATCCCTGAACCTGCATTAAAACAGCAGATGCAGGCACATATTGATAAGGTAAAAGGCTTACATCAAAAAGGCACTGATCTCTTAAGCAAATTAAATTCTCCTTCAGAAACACCCAACCCCTATGCCGTGTTAGAAAGCCAGGTAGGAGGATTAAAAGATCGCTTAACTGCAGTCAATAATAAATTGGCTGAGTGTAAAAATTATAATGCGGCTGAAGGCGCGCCGGATGGACAAGCCTTGAAAAGCCGTGTGGAAGGAGCTATCAACGATTTGAACGCGGCGGAAGAAAAGCTCAAAGCGCTCAAAGAAGGCAGTGGAAATTCCGCGAGCATAAGTGAAAAAATGAAAGCCTTATCGGAAGGATTAAAAGGCGATATGGTAAATTCTGCAAGTTCAGCCACGGCTAATGTTTCAGGCATGGCAGATTCAGCTGCAATTAAAAGCACTGCAGCCAGCATGGCTGCCAGTGCAAGCTCCGGTATCGCACAAAGCGCACGCGCCAAAGGCACAGAAAAAACACAGCAAGCCTTTACTTGCTGGCAATCCATGCAAATGCCCGCTGTGGCGGCTGCAGGTGCCCCTACAGAAATTTTAGTGGCAGGTTTTCAATTAAAATGCCCCAAATCAGGTGGACCGCCGATGCCCTTTATGGTGCCGCCTACGGGCCCCAGTATCAATCAAATGCCTATCTATACTGTAACGGGCGTGCCCGCCATGCTGGATATGGGCGTGTGCTTATTTGTACCGAATAGCCCTAAAGGTTGTCAGCGGATCATTTTAACTGCCGGAGGTTCCCTTTTTACTAAACATACGGTATTCCCCGTCGCAACGCGCAGTACCACGACTTTTATGTGTTGTTTGGGCACCAAGATTGAATTGACCACAACAGGACAGGAGCCTTCGGGGCAGCTTCCCGTGAAGACGACGTAAAGTGGTATAATATTTCATTGTCATTCTCAGGAGTAGGTTTACTCCCCTCTTAATAAGAGGGGTCATCGGCACAGCCGATGGGGGAGATTTATTAGTCAGTGATTTCAATAAATCCCCCAGTCAACTTTGTTGACAGCCCCCTTGTTAAGGGGGCAGATAATTAAGAAAGTGGAAAAAATGGAACGAAGAAAAGTAAAAATTGTTAAAGCCTTGATAATACTGATGTCCAGTATTTTACTCGCTGCCTGCAGCCCCTCAAGTTTATTACCCCGTCATTATTTGGTGGTGATGACCAAAACCGATCGCCTACTCAACCCGAGTGACAGTGGCAGACCTGCACCGCTCGTGGTGTATATTTTTCAGCTGAAAGAAACCACTGAGCCTTTTTTAAATGCTGATTTTTTCAGTCTTTACCATAAATCTAAAGCGACACTCGGCAGCAGTTATGTGAATATGTCTCGAATACAACTAACGCCGAATACACAAGGACGCCTTACCGTGAATTTATCGCCAGATACCACCGCAGTCGGGATCATGGCGATTTATGAAAACTTTGAAAAAGTGAAATGGCGCCAGCTCATCGTGCTTGATTCGAGTTTTGGCCGAGAAAAAATGCGTTTTTATTTTACAAGATATGGTATAAAACCGTATAATGCGATGGAGTCAGGCACCGATGTTTCGCTGAAGAAACCTGCCTTGAATGCCCCTAATTTGAATAGCAACAGTGAGGAAACCGATCCCAATGCCACGTATGAAATTTTATCGAAATAGGAGACTTTAGAATGAGCTTGCTTAATACTGTCAGCCCTGTGTGGACACAAGGAATGTTTTTAGAGCCTGAACATTTTCAGCAGCAGGCACGTTATTACCGTGAAATGCATAAGCGGCTTTTGAGTCTTCACCCTTTTGCTTATGGATTTTCAAACTTGATTTTAAACCAAGAACATTTGGCGCTCGGAAAATTATCCATTGTCGAGTGTGCAGGATTTTTTTCTGATGGTTATCCTTTTAAAGAAACTGATTTTTTTAGCATGCCTTTTATGCAAGTGACTGAGCAGCATTTTGGGCAAGTGATTTATTTAGCCGTACCGATTGAAGAAAGTACTGGCATTGAAGTGAGTGTCGACAAAGAATCGATGGCGCGTTTTACAGCAACTGAAATCCAGGTAAAAAATAATACGGATAAAAATATGGCGTCCACTGCGATTCAAGTGGCGCAATTATCAGTTCGTTTTTTAACGGACAGTGAAGACAGAAGCCGCTTTGTCTGTTTGCCGATTGCAAAAATTGCAGGAAAATCGTCGAGCGGTGCCATTATTTTAGAGGCTAAATTTGTACCGACCTGTGTGGATATCAATATCTCTCCAGTGCTTAAAGGCTTTTTGCAAGAATGGATGGGACAGGTGAGTTATCGTGTGCAAGAACTCAGCGTACGTGTAACGCGTCCTGGCAGTACAGGCTCTGCAGCCATGACAGATTTTTTACTGCTCGCACTGCTTAATCGCTATGAAGCCTTCATGAAACATTTATTGACAGTGGCGCCGCTGCATCCCGAAATGTTATTTGCATTGATGCTGCAAATAGCAGGAGAACTGTCCACGTTTACCAGTGCTAAAAAAAGTTTAATTGAAGGGTTTTCGTATCAGCATGATAATTTGGCCACGAGTTTTGCACCTTTGATTGAAAATTTACGTCAGGCTTTAAGTATGGTACTCCATCAAACGGCTTTACCGTTAACGCTGCAAGCCACCAAGCAAAGTGGTATTCGTGCTTGTCTTATTAAAGATAAACAATTACTCAAAGACAGTGTGTTTGTACTCGCCGTCAAAAGTGATATTCCGGCAGAACAATTGCGCAGCCGCTTTTCTTCACAAATTAAAATTGGACCGATTGAAAAAATTCGTGAACTTATCAATATTCAAATGCCCGGCATTGAACTTGAACCTTTATCGGTAGCGCCGCAGCAAATTCCTTATCATGCGGGATTTACCTATTTTCAACTCAATTCAAACAGTCAGTTTTGGAAATATTTAGAAGATTCTTCAGGATTCGCCTTTCACATCAGTGGGGATTTTCCAGGGCTATCACTCGAATTCTGGGCGATTAAAAAAGAAGGATAAGCATGCATCAAAGTGATGATACCGTCATTTACAATTTAAGCCAGAGTTCAGTAGAGTTCTTGCCCGTACATACCTTTACTGAGGCACAAAATTCTTTATTGGAAGGCGCAAAGCATTTGCTGCTTATTGCTTCTGAATTAAAACTCAAACAAAAAAATATCCAGTTATCAGTTTTACGAAAAAAGATTCTGGAAAAATTTACTGCGTTTGAAAGTTACACGCAATCTAAAGGAATACAGACCAATACCTTTTTATTGGCACGCTATTTGTTATGCGCATTGCTTGATGAATTTATTTTAGAATCTCCCTGGGGCATGAATCAAAATTGGGCTGAAAAATCTTTATTGAGTACACTCCATCAAGACAGTGCGGGGGGCAGTAAATTTTTTGTGATCGTAGAAAAATTACAAAGTAAAGCGGACGCCGAAATTGATTTGTTGGAGCTTGCCTTTGTGTGTTTATCACTGGGCTTTGTCGGCAAATACCGGATTGCTGAAAAAGGCCGGGAGCAGCTTTTTAGTTTACGCAAAAAATTAGCGCAGCTTATCGATACCCATCGAAAAAACCGTCTGGTGCCAAAGCTTATTGAACCTGTGACATCATTAAGTGCAAATACAGGCCGTAAACTTCGTTGGAAATTGCCGGTACTGATTATGCTCGGTGTGTTAAGCGTGAGTTATGTAGCCTTGTCTTTTATTCTTCAAAATGATGCCAATAAAACCATTGCCCGTTTTGACAGACTTCTTGTGGGACAAAAAGTGACGGAGAAAGCACCTTGATATCATTTTGGAAAAAATGTGTGACCATTTTAAAAAGTGGTATTTTTTGGACCACGCTAGGGGCTATCGCATTATCGCTGCTATTGTGGTTTTTATTACCGCTCATTCCCGTGCTCGGAAGTACAGCGGTGCGCCTCGGGTTCATTTTAGGGATCGTACTGATTTGGGGTATCATCAATCTTATTATTTTATTGAGTCGTCCGCCCGTCAAAGACATCCCTTCTGAAGGCAGTGAAAAAAAAGTCGCCAGTCCTGAAGAAATTAAAGAGGCACTGGATACGCTTAAAAAACAATTCCAAGATGTGCGTACGATGATGAAAGGAGATGCACAAAGTCTCCCCTGGTATTTGGTGGTGGGGAACCCAGGCTCAGGCAGAACAAGTTTACTCAAGCATTCAGGCT
>JBILMY010000082.1:0-5394 GCA_044375265.1 Gammaproteobacteria bacterium
AATGGGGATACGGCGTATTTGAATTTAAATGTTTTGTGCTCAAACGTCTACCTCATAAAAAGAGGCTTATTATAAACGATTATATGTTCCTCGTCATCCCAGCGAAAGCTTACCCACGCAAACTTATTTGGAACGCAGTGCGTTACAAATTGAGCTGAAACCATTATTATCACTTCCCAAGCCTTAAAATATGATATAATTAAAAATATTATGAATATTGTAATATTTCATACTGAAACTCAGGCAATTAAATAAGGCGACTCAATGAATAATGATTTATCCATTTTTGAAGACTATAAAATTCGTCGTATTTACGATGAAGCTACTGAAACTTGGTTTTTTTCAGTGATTGATATTGTTCAAATATTGATCCAACAATCGGATTATCAAACCGCTAGAAATTACTGGAAAGTCTTGAAAAATAGGCTTATTAAAGAAGGGAGTGAGTCGGTTACAAAATGTAACCGACTGAAATTAACCGCAGTGGATGGTAAAAATTACCTTACGGATGTTGCCACAGCAGAAACTTTACTGCGTCTGGTACAAACCATCCCCAGTCCTAAAGCTGAACCTATCAAATTATGGCTTGCTAAAGTAGGGTATGAACGTATGCAAGAAATGGCAGATCCGAGCAAGTCTTTAGATCGCGCCCGTGAAACTTGGAAAAAGCACGGCTATAGTGAGCAATGGATTCAGCAGAGAATGACGGGGCAAGAAACCCGCAATAAGCTCACAGATTATTGGAAAAATAATGATATTAAAGAAGGTTCAGAATTTGCTATTCTCACCAATATTATTCACCAAGAATGGGCAGATATTTCTCTCAAAGAGCATAAGAGCCTTAAAAATTTAAAGAATGAAAATCTGCGTGATCACATGAGTGAAGCGGAACTTATTTTTACCGCGCTTGCAGAATTATCTACCCGACAAATTGCAGAAACCATGCAAGCCAACGGAATGGAAGAAAATACACTTGCCAGCAAAAAAGGTGGCAGCATTGCCAAAAAAGCCCGTTTGGATTTAGAAGAAAAAACCCAGAAAAAAGTAATCACTGGAAAAAACTATTTATTGCCCTTGTCAGGAGCGAAGAAGCCAAAATAATCTTTATTAAGGAAATCTCACTTATCAAACATTACCTCAATATTATGACCATCCGTATCTAAAATAAAGCACGCGTAGTAATTTTTTGTGTACTGAGGTCGAGGTCCGGGAGGACCAAAATCTTTTCCTCCAGCACGTAAGGCAGCATTGTAAAAAGATTTCACTTGTTCATGCTCTTGAGCTCTGAAAGCGACATGACAAGGAGTTAAGGGTGTTTCTCCTTGGTACTGCGCAATTTCAAACAATCCATTGCCAATATCAAAAGCCCAAAAGTGACTCGGCTTTCCAAAGCTGACTTTATATCCCAGAGGCACAAATGCCGCTTCATAAAATTTTCGACTTTTTTCTAAGTCGCTGACTTTAATCGTTACATGATCAATCATGGTTATCTTATCCTTAACTCCGACAAACAATGGGAGTGCTGGAGTGTTACATTTAATCCAAAGTATTACGATAGCGTTTTAAAGAAATTAAAATAGTCACCAAAGTGAAGAGTAAAATATCGCCGATTTGGCCAATGATTTGTCCCCAACCATTACCTTTGAGTAAAATACCACGCGCAATAATTAAAAAATGGGTGAGCGGCAATAAATTTCCTAAAAATTGCGCCCACTGTGGCATGCCTTGAAAAGGAAACATAAAGCCGGAAAGTAAGAGCGAAGGCAAGAAAAAAAACATGGCTGCCTGCACGGCTTGCAGCTGATTTTGTGCCAGGGTAGAAAACATGAGCCCCACCGACAAACTTGCCGCAATAAAGGGTAAACAGGCGATGAGTAAAGTCGTGATGCTGCCCAGCATCGGGATATGAAACACAAGTTTTCCTGCAAGTAAAATGACAACCACTTGCACATAGCCAATGATGATGTAAGGAATAATTTTACCGAGCATGACTTCCAGTGGATGTACTGGCGTAGAAAGCAGCATTTCTAGCGTCCCTCGCTCCCGCTCACGTGTCATCGCCAGCGCAGTGATGATCACTAAAGTCATTGTCAGCACAACACCCAATAAACCTGGCACAATGTTATATTGCGTAATCAAAAGCGGGTTATAGACTGCATGCGTGACCACTTGCATGGCAGGCTGCCCTGGTTGTAAATTCGCTAAAGTACCCGTTAAATATTTTTGAAGCCCCGTAGTGGCTGCCGTATTGGCTGCAGCCAAAGCAAACCCCATGGCAGAAGGATCTGAGGCATCGGCTTCCAGTAAAATACTAGGAGAATGACCGCGTATCACTTCGCGCGAAAAATTAGGGGGAATATTGATGATAAATTTCACTTCTCCTTTTTGCAGCATTTCCTGCGCTGTTTTTTCACTTTGCGGCCCACTGCCCACCATTTTAAAATAACCGGTATTTTCAAGTCCTGTAAGAACTGCGCGCGTTAATACCGTATTATCGGATCCTACAACGATAGCCGGTAAATTTTTAGGATTACTGTTAATAGCAAAGCCGAATAAAATCAATTGTAAAATCGGAATCCCCATCATCATTGCGAGCGTGGCTTTGTCGCGTTTGGATTGAATAAATTCTTTCACAATCATCGCCATGAGCCTTGGAAAAGAAAAGCGTTTACGTGCGGTGATGTTAATGCTCGTGCTCATCTACGCTCCCTTGGCAAAATTATCTTTGCTTTTCTCAACAAAGTTAATAAAAACGTCTTCTAAACTCGTGGGAATGATGTCAGCCTGTGTCCCACTCTTTAGCGCGCGATACGGCGCAACGGCTTTTTCCAATTTATTAGCATCTGTCCCGCAAATATGCAGCTCATTGCCAAACATTGCAACTTGTTCGACGCCATCAACTGTTGAAAGCGCTTGTTTAACTTGTCCCAGCTTTTCGCCAGTAATACACCACGTCGTCAATTGCGACTCTTTGATAATGCTTTCTTGCGTCCCTTCTGCCATGAGTTTTCCATACACAATATAGGCAAGCCTGGTGCAGCGCGCCGCTTCATCCATGTAATGTGTCGTCACAAGCGTGGTAATGTTCTGCGTACTGAGTAAACTGATTTGATCCCAAAATTCGCGACGTGCTTTGGGGTCAACACCTGCAGTCGGTTCATCGAGTAATAATAATTTAGGCTCATGGAGCAAGCAGGCAGCCAGTGCTAATCGTTGGCGCCATCCGCCAGAAAGATTGCCGGTGATTTGTTTGGCCCTGTCTTGAAAGCCTAAATTTTCGAGCGCTTTTTCAATACGTTCTTTACGGTTGGATAATTCATACATCCTTGCGACAAAATCGAGATTCTCATATAAAGTTAAATCTTTATATAGACTAAAATACTGCGGCATATAACCCACATTGAGTTTAATAATTTCAGATTGGCTGGCGATATCAAGGCCCAAACAAGTACCACTGCCTTCATCAAGCCCCATGAGGCCGCAAATCATCCGCAGTGTGGTTGTCTTACCACTGCCATTGGGCCCTAAAAAACCAAAGATTTCCCCTTCTTTGACTTTTAAATTGACATGATCAACAACCACATGATTATCAAAACGTTTGGTCAGGTTTTGAACGTCAATAATATAATCAGACATTCAGCTTATTTTCCAGGAAAAATTTGACCAGCAGCGGCTGCCCGGGATGCAGTATTTTTTGAGCGTCTGCTGACACAAAAGCCCGCACTTCAAACACCAACTTGTCATTATTTTTTTCACTGTAAATCACAGGCGGCGTATATTCTGCGGTGGGCGCAATATAATTGATGGTAGCGGCAAGCTCATCCGCACAGCCATCACAATCAATATGGATAACAGAACCGATAGAAAGGCTAGAGAGCTGTGTTCCCGTGATATAAAAAATCACTTCTAAATTATTGGGGGTATAGAGTGCTAAGACCGGCTGTCCCTGTGAAACAAGTTCTCCTTCGCGAAAATAGGTATCATACACTTGCGCATCCAGTGGTGCTACCATGGTTTTTTGCTGGCTCGACCACTTAGCAGAGCTCATACTGGCGCGGGCTTGTTTTAAATTATTCATGGCCACATCCAGGGTGTTTTGATCGATGGCATGAGATTCATAGAGTTTTTTATCTCGCGCATATTGAAGCTTGGTCAGCTGATACTGTGCTTTGGCTTGTACAAAACCTGCCGCTTGGGGCTCTTTATCCAAGATAAACAAAGTTTCCCCTGCTTTCACGAGACTTCCGCGCTTGGTCGATAAAGTGTCTAATTTGCCTGTGATAGGAGACGCCATATAAATCAATTCTGCTTCGGCGTACCCCTGGCGCTCTACCAAGGGATGGCGAGAGCAAGAAATCAGTAAAAAAGGCAGGAAAAAAAACAGACAAATTTTTTTCATCACAGCTTGGCAAATCCTATAAAAAGCGTTAGTATATAGCTCTAGATTCTATAATTTTTAAGGCCATAAGTCAAAGAAAACACCATGTTATCACACTATACTTTTAGCGAAAAAACTGCCTATACAGCAGAACAGTGGTATACACTTGTCAATGATATTGAACGCTATCCCGAATTCCTCCCTGGCTGCCAATCCGTCGAAATTCTTCATCAAGAAGGCAATACCCTGAGCGCCAAGCTATTGCTCATCTTAGGGCCTGCACAATATGAGGCAGAAAGCCACAATATATTGAACCCACCTTCAGAAATCCATATGCGTTTAGGCAAAACTACATTTTTTAAAGAAGCCCACGCAGCGTGGTTTTTTAAAAAAATCGATGAAATAAGCACTGAGGTGCGCTTTGATTTAACGATCGAATGGAAAAATTTTCTTTCAGGCAAACTCTTTGGCAAAGCCATTGAAAAAGCCGCGCCCAAAATTATTCCCCTTTTTTTAAAGGAAGCGCAAAAACGCTATGGCCATCCATCGCTTTAAAACCGTTGAAATTACTTATGCCCTACCCCATCGGCAATTTCTAGAATCCCTGAAAACGGAGTACGCCAGTACGATAGAAAGTATTTTACGCGACGCGATGTTATTCAAAGAATTTCCTGAATTAAACATTAATACGCTCAGCGTGGGTATTTTTGATAAAAAAGCAGCGTTAACTGATGTTCCGAACGATGGTGATAGAATTTGTATCTACCGACCTTTAACGATTGATCCCATGGACGCTAGACGCTTACGGGCGCAAAGACAGAAGACAAAGCCCATCGCCAAAAGGCAAAAAGCTACTGTTTAACCGAGGGTTGCTTACAATCGACGCATTCAATACCTGCATGCCTCTGACGGTTTCTTTGGGTGATTCTGAAAAAACAGCGCCTTTTAAAAAAACATTGTCGAGAAGAATCAGTCCTTTGGGATTTAATAAGTTCAAAGAAGCTTCGACATACTCT
>JBILMY010000157.1:0-3221 GCA_044375265.1 Gammaproteobacteria bacterium
TAACCAGGCTTATCCGCGTCAATAAACATCAGATCAAACTGCGCTTTTTCTTCAATCAATGTTTGCAGCGTGTCTGCCACTTCGCCTAACCGTAGGGTAATTTTATCTTGCATGCCATAAAGTGCCCACTGAGCTTTGGCAAAAGCGGTAAATTCTTCACTGCGATCGCAGGTCACTACTTTTCCCTCTGGCGGCAAGACTTCTGCCATTCCAAAGCTGCTAATGCCGGTATAAGTGCCAAGCTCCAAGATGTTTTTTGCCGCAATGAGCGGAATTAAAAATCGGATAAAATGGAGCGCATCTAAAGATAACTGCATGGGGATACCAAAAGTTTTTAAGGTATCGATGTGCATTTTTTCTAAAATAGGATGCGGCGGTAATAGACCTTGTAAGTATTCAAAAGCCTTAGGTTCGATAAATAAATTTTCAGCGCTCATATTGATTTCCTTTTTTTACACCCCCCTTAATAAGGGGGGATTTTTAGGGCAATGTTTTTATAAATCCCCTGTAGAGACGGATTGCATCCGTCTTATGAGCCGCATGCAATGCGGCTCTACAATTCAATGCCGCATCTGCCGCAATGCAGAAAAAATATATTCGAGCTGCACACAAAAACTTCGAAGCGTGCTTAAAAGTAAGCTATAACGAAGGTTATCTTCTTCTGATAATTCCAGTCGTTTTTTTTCTTCCACACTGGAAATACGATTTGCCAAATTCATGAGTAAAATTTGATGAATGCTTGTCATATTGTCTCCTTCAATTTGATACTGCCCTGTTTGAATAAACTTTTCCATTTTAAAAAAACTTTCATTTAAAGCCTTTAAATAAGAAACCAAAGCTTCATCCAAATTTTCTGGCAGGTTAGATTCAAAAAATGCAGGTAAATAGGCTGATAATACACACATATTTTTTTCAATACGTAAAAGGCTGATCATGATAGCATTTAAAATATGTAGTTTGGACAATACGCCACTGATTTCATATTTAGCTTCCACAAGTTGTACGCGGAGCTTTGAAGCCGCTTCACTGTAGCTATTTAATATTAAACTGTTTTTATGATTATCCATTTTTTTTTGCTCGCAGGCTTCAATGAGTAGTGTCGTATATTCTGCTGCTTTTCGTAGGGTATTACATAAGCTTTGATTAATATTTTGATTGATGGTACTTGGCCAAAAAAGATAAGAGACCACAATCACAATGAGTGCGCCAATGCCAGTATCAAGCGCTCTGGCTGTGGCAAAATGCCAGGCATCGTTGAGTTTGCCGCCTGACAACATCAGTACTAATGAAAAAATAATTCCCGTTCCCCCAAAAAGCATGGCCACAAAATAATTAATACGATTCATGTAAAGTAATAAAAAAAGACACAATAAAATGATGGTAAAATAAAGACTTGAATCAAAAGGAAGGATGGCAATGAATAACATGCCTACCAGTACGCCCGCTAAGGTTCCCACCACTCTTGAAACAGATTTTCTAAGCGTTGAGCCTGTTGTAGATTGCAATAATACAACCACGGTCCATAAAATCCAGGAGCTGAATTTATCTGCCGATAATTTATAACATAAAAGTCCGATAGAAATCGCGATAAGGGCACGCAGTGGATAATGCCATTTGGCATGCACTTTAAATAACATTTCTTACCTCGCGCAAAAAATCCCCCAGCGCTTGTAAAGCATTTACAAACTGACGTAAATTATAAGATACAATAAGCCACTGTTGATAATCGCGGTGTAAATATTCAGAGCGCTGTTTTAAATTATCCATCTGCGTATGAATTTTCATTTCCATTTTTTCAAGATGGCCAAGCAAAATACCATAATCCACAGCTTCATACTCTTTTTGTCTAATTTTTTCAAAACTTTTTTGAAAGCTTCGAAGAAGTCCATAGCCTTCCGTAAAAGGGCCACGAAACAAAGCTTGCTGCGAAAGCAAATAAAGACTGTTTTCTACAGCAATCGCTAAATACAAAGTTTGCTTAAGCTGCACTAGCGTTTTTTTTACTTCCTCGTATTGTTTAACATGGATTTTTTCTGCTGTAATTTTATCAAAAATATCTTCATTTTTTTTCTGAATATCTAAAACGCGTTGTAAGTTTTCATCACGGATAGGCAAAGAGATATTTCCCCGCATAGAATCGGCAACCACAAAGATAATATAGCGGCCCAATAAATCAGTGGTAATTTGAAAGCGCCGATTAAGCTGAGTCGACAGTCTTTCTGGAAAAATGAAAAAAGTCACTAAAAGACAGATTCCTAATGCGGTACAAAATCCAAAAATCTCTCCAGAAAAAGCTTGTGCTTTCTTGGGAAATACATACGCCATAAAAGAAAAAGCAATAACAGAATAACCAAACATACTGGCTGCATTACTTTTATAAGAAAAATAAGCCGCGACCACGACGATGGTTAAAAAGAGGATGGTTTTTAAGATAAAGAAAGGAAATAAAAAAATCATGGCTGATACTGCTATGAAACTCACCAAAGCTAAAGCTACTTGATAGCGAATGCGATACCACAAGGGTTCGTCGACATCGACCGTTAACATAAAAATTGTGGTAGGAAAGAAAATCCAAATAGACGAAAAATCATAACGATGCAGCGCGATGAGGCCTGCAATCGTACAAGCAATCATGGCTTTAATGGAATGATACAGCCAAGTCTTCGCCGGATCCATCGGGAAGAAATACGTCATGTAAAAATATCGCAGGCCTTTTTTCATGCCCTGGATTTTACCTTACTTAGGTAGCACAATCAATTGGCTTTTAACCCGTTTGATAAGATAATTTCCTGTCTTGAGAAAAGGATGTTTGTCAGGTGCGGCATGAATCACTTCAGTCAATAAAATATCCAAGTGTTTACTGGAAGGAAAATGCCCTGTTTTTTCTTTAACCCACTGTCTTAACAGCATTTTTTGTGTGATATCATCATAACTCAGCAATACCTGAATATCCAAGGCCCCACTCTCATTTACCGTGTTTTTTGGCAGATGGGCTTCGATATAGGTTCTTGCTTCTAGCGCGTGGACTTGCGCTTGTAAGAGCTTTTCTTTGACAGAAGGAAAACGCGTTGCCAGCTTTGGAATGATGTCATTGCGTAAAAAATTACGGGTAAAATCTGTGCCATCATTGCTGGGATCATCAATAAAAGAAATATTTTTAGCGGTTAAATAAGCATCAATTTCTTCTCGAAATGTCTTGAGTATTGGCCGATAATGAATAC
>JBILMY010000034.1:0-8581 GCA_044375265.1 Gammaproteobacteria bacterium
CTTTTTATCGCCGGATTATTTATCGTTATTTTTTCACAAGGATTTATGAGTTTACTCATTGGCAGGCTCATATTAGGGTTAGGGGTGGGCATTGAAATGATCGTCATTCCCCTTTATTTAAGCGAATCCATGCCGCTGCATTTACGCGGTCGCAGCATCACGCTCTTTCAACTTTTTTTAACCATTGGCATTTTGGTCGCATTTTATATCAATTATCTTTTTGTAAATACGGGCAATTGGCGCGGGATGTTTATGTGCGCGTTTGTGCCTGGGATCCTTTTACTGATTGGGGCTTGTTTTATTGCAGAGTCGCCGCGCTGGCTGTATTTACGCAATCGCAAAGAAAAAGCGAAAATGATTTTAGGGAAAATTTGCGATGCTTCGGAAGCCAAAAAAACCTTTGATGAAATGCATACCCTGCTCGATGCCAGTGCGAATACGCATCACAGTTACCCTATTTTGAAATGGAAAATTTATCATGTGATCCCATTTTTAATTGCACTCGCTATTGCCTGCCTTAATCAACTCACGGGGATCAATTCTGTTTTACAATATGGTGCCGTCATTTTAGAAAACGCAGGAATCAATTCTCATATCACCTCTATCTTAGGAACGGTAGGCATTGGCTTTATCAATATGTGTTTCACAGTCGTTGCCTTATTTTTAGTGGATACGGTAGGACGCAAGCCACTCGTGATTATCGGTACCGCAGGGGTCTCTCTCAGCTTGATTTTGATGGGGCTGGTCTCCTTTTTTATGCCGCATACTTTAGTGTCTGGTTATTTAATTTTAGCGGGCTTACTTTTCTATATTGCTTTTTTTGCCATTGGCCCTGGCGTTGTCGTGTGGTTAGCTATCTCAGAATTACTGCCCACACAAATTCGCAGTAAAGGGATGGCCATCTGTTTATTCGCTAACAATGTCGTATCAACTTTGCTGGCGTTTTTATTTTTACATTTGGTGCATCTGGTGAATTATTCCGGTGTATTCTTTTTTTGCGGTATTTGCACCGTGCTCTATTTTATTATCGCGCTGCGTGTTTTTCCCGAGACTAAAGATGAAACGCTGGAAGATATTGAGCAGGGGTTTCGCAAACAATCGGAATCCACTTTATGAAGTCACTGTATATTGGCGTCGATGGCGGCGGCACTAAATCCAAAGTCTGCATCGTTGATGAAAATCATTTGATCGTTGGCATTGGGGTAAGTGGCCCTTCTAACATTCGCTTATCTACCGACATTGCTTGGAAAAGTATTCATGAAGGAATTGCCAAAGCGCTGCACAATACCGGTATTTCTTTAAAAGATTACCATTGTCATATTGGACTAGGCCTTGCCGGTATTGAAGTACCTGCCGACAGGATGCGTTTTTTATCGTATTCCCATTCTTTTGAAACTATTGTATTAGAGTCAGATGCGTATGCTGCTTGCCTCGGCGCACATGATAGAAAAGATGGTGCCATTATCATCATCGGCACAGGAGTCAATGGCTTTGAAGTTTCTCAAGGTGAAAAAATTCAAGTCAGTGGCTGGGGATTTCCGCACGATGATTTAGGCGGAGGCGCCTGGATAGGTCTTCAAGCGGCATCACTGGCACTGCAACATCATGATGGACGCTTACTACCAAGCCCTTTATTAGAAGCCATCTTAGCGCCTTATAATGGTGATTTTTTTGAATATGTGAGTTTTTGTAATGCCGCAAAATCCACCGAATTTGCAACCCTTGCGCCGCTCGTCACAGAGTATGCAGAAAAAAAAGATCCCCATGCCATTGCTATCTTAAAAAAAGCAGCGCAATATATTGATGCGGTCAATGAAGCCCTGGAAAAACGTAGTAATTCTCCCTGTAAACCCTTGCCTTTATGTTTGTTTGGTGGCATTGTCCCTTTTATCCAGCCTTATTTAGGCAGTGCTATTCATCAAAGACTTGTGGAACGTAACCACGATGCAGCCATGGGCGCAGTTTTTATGATAGAAGATGCAGTGAAGGGGAAAAAATTATGACGCTGATGCAGCAAGAAACGCTTGAAATTGCTGAAGTGATTGCGCGGCAATATGCGCACAATACTGAAAAGATGATCGCGCTTGCTAAAAAAATCAAGGAAAAAAATCCACGCTGTATCGCAACCCTTGCGCGTGGCAGTTCTGATCATGCCGCAAGTTTTTTGCACTATGTGTTTGGAAAGGAACTGGGCTTTATCTGCGCCTCACTGCCGCCTTCACTCGTGAGCATTTATGACAGTCATTTTAACGCAAAAGATGCGCTCGTCATTGCTATTTCGCAATCGGGTGAAAGCCCTGATATTTGCAAAAGTGTGCAACGTTTAAAAGAAGATGGTGCTTTAACCATCGCGATAGTGAATCAAGAAAATTCAACCCTTGCCGCGATTGCCGATGATGTCATTACACTTTGCGCGGGAACAGAAAACTCTGTGGCTGCCACCAAAACCTATATGGCTTCACTCTTTGCTATTTTGCATTTATTACAAGCGCTCAAACCCCATCCTGATTTTGAAGCCTCTCTCCCTATCCTGATAAAAGCTTTATCTCATCCTCCGCATTTTGAAAAAAAAGCTATCGAAGAATGTGTAAATACTTCCAGCCTGATTTTTTTAGCGCGCGGCCTCATGTACCCTATTGCCCAAGAAGCTGCGTTAAAATGTAAAGAGACGTGCCAAATTCATGCCGAACCTTTTAGCACTGCTGAGTTTCAACATGGCCCCATGGAACTTGTGCGCCCAGATTTCCCCATTTTTATTTTTGCCAAGGCTGATGAAACATTGCACAGTGTTTTAGCCTTATGTGAAAAACTCACGAAACTGGGCGCGAAAACTTTTTTAATGGGTGATAAAAAAAGCCTACCTGACGATCAGGCGATTGCCAGCTATACCTTAACGCTGCCCGCTGTAGTAGATGACCATTTATCTCCGCTCATTTATATTCAAGCCTTTTATGTGTGGGTAGCCGAGCTTGCAATTGCCAAAAATCGCAATCCCGATAAACCCCTGCATTTACAAAAAGTGACGAGGACGAAGTAATGCTTATTCAAGTAATAAATCCCCCAGTCGACTGCGTCGACAGCCCCCTTGTTAAGGGGGCAAAAAACACCCCCCTTAACAAGGGGGGGAAATTGGCGAAGCCAATGGGGGGATTTTAATGACTTCGCATTATCTGATCTCCGGCCCAGCCATTTTATACCAAGGCGCTTTCTTAGAAAACGCCAGCCTTGAAATTAAAAATGGCCGCTTTCAAAAACTGTATAGTGCAGGCGAAGCCCTTCCCGACATTCCCCATCAAAATTTCCCGAAAACCTACCATCTATTACCTGGCATGATCGATCTGCACATTCATGGCACACAAGGTAAAGATGTGATGGATGGTTCTATCGATGCGCTGCAAACGATTGCAGATACCCTTCTCAAAAGTGGTACCACCAGTTTTTTAGCCACCACCATGACAGCGGATGAAAGCACACTCACGCAAGTATTAGACAATATTGCGGCTTTTAAAAAACAACAAACAACGGGAGCAACGCTTTTAGGGGTGCATTTAGAAGGCCCTTTTATTGCGCAAAAATTTATGGGGGCTCAAAAACCCGATCACATGATTTTGCCGAGCAACGCACTCTTTGATCGCTTACAAAAAGCCAGTGGCAATCTCATTAAAATGGTGACGATTGCACCTGAATTGGAAGGCGCATTGACACTCATCGATCATTTGAAATCTAGCGGTGTTTGCATTTCCCTCGGGCATTCAGCCGCTACTTATGACATCGCGCAAAAAGCCATCGATCATGGTGTAACACATGCCACGCATTTATTTAATGCCATGAAGCCCTTGCATCATCGTGAACCAGGCGCTGTGACTGCCTTACTCCTTCGTGAAGAAGTGTATACCGAATTGATTATTGATGGTCACCATTTGCATCCTGCTATCGTCAATGTCGTGCTGCGACTCAAAACGCCTGCGCGCATTACGCTTGTGACCGATGCGATGCGCGCGCAATGTTTGTGTGAAGGCCACTATGAATTAGGCGGGCAGCCTGTCATCGTTGCCAAAGATAAATCAGCACGGCTTGAAAATGGTGCACTCGCGGGCAGCATTATTACGCAAAATGAAGCTTTACAAAATTTTATGGCGATCACAGGAATGCCGCTTGAAAAAGCCTTTCGATTGGTGAGTCAAAACCCTGCGGCTGAAATGGGGCTTTTAGATCGCGGTTTAATTTTACCCGGCTATCGCGCAGATTTTATGGTGATGGATGAGAATAATAATATTCATAAGACGGTAGTGGAGGGAAGGTTTTGAAGTTTATTTTGGTGCAAAACACCCCCCTTAACAAGGGGGGAATTGGCGAAGCCTGACGGGGGGTTGATTATTGCTCTGAATTTTGCTTCAACCACCCCGCCCTTCGGGCACCCCTCCTCTGGAGGGGAATTTACTTATGATAACACTCAGTCTACACATCACCCTCTTTCTCCTTATCACAAGCTTCATCGCTGGTTACATCGATGCTATTGCAGGCGGCTCTGGGCTCATCATGGTGCCTGTACTGCTTACTTTAGGACTTCCACCCCATTTGGCGCTCGGCACCAATAAATTCGGCGCTACCTTAGGTGTCATGAATTCAACCATCGTATTTTTACGCAGGCGTTTATACAATCCGCGTTTTTGGATAAGCGCCTTAATTTTTAGTATTCTGGGTTCAGCGCTCGGTGTCATCTGCGTGCAATATGTCAAGGTAGAATGGCTCGGAAAAATTATTCCTGCCATTATGCTGGCTATTTTTATTTATATGTTATTTCCTAAAAATCTTCGCGGAACTATCAGCGGTACTGACTACCGTCCCCCTAAACTTGGTGCTGGTATTCTCGGTAGCATTTTAGGATTTTATGATGGATTCTTCGGACCCGGCACAGGGGCTTTTTGGACCAGTGCACTGGTGATTTTTTTTAAACTTGATTTACTCAAAGCCTCTGCGATTGCGCGCCTCATGAATTTTGTCAGCAACGCGGTGGCTTTACTTTTTTTTATGCACTTTGGTTTAGTCAATTATCATATTGGCCTTATTTTAGCCATCGGCCTCATGACCGGCTCTTTTATCGGCGCTAAATCTGCCTTACGTTTTGGCAGTAATTTTATTCGGCCTTTTTTTCTGATTATTGTGGCGGTATTGATTGTGAAACTGACTTTGAAATACTGGTTTTAAATTCCCCTCTTAATAAGAGGGGTGTCGGCGCAGCCGACGGGGAGATTTTAAAGCATTGAGGCAAAATAAATCCCCCAGTCAACTTCGTTGACAGCCCCCTTGTTAAGGGGGCAGATAAATTTTTATCTTTCACTAAATTACGCTATAATTCGAACTCCTCATTCCTCAAGGTTTTGACATGTCACCACACGAACAAAAAGTCGCCAACTATTTTGAAACGCTCAAAAGTAACCCTCAGCTTTTGCATATTTTTTTACGCCGCATGCCCAAAGGTGGTGAGCTTCATTATCACAGTGAAGGGTCTACTTATCCTGAAGATTTGATTGGCTTTTTGGAAGGTTCTGATTTTTATATGGATATTGAAAAAAAGACCACAACGAAAGAACATTTCAATGCACCTGCACATTATCTCGGAAACCTTCGTCAAAAATTTTCTCTTTACCGGCAAATGGTAGATGAATGGTCACTGACAAAATCGTTTGATGATTTGTCAGAAAAAAACCACCATTTCTTTAATTATTTTTATCGCGCTGAAGAACTCATTGAAACCTATCGCCCCGAATTTTTAGTCGATCAGCGTCAGCGCGCTGAAGCACAAAATGAAGATTATCTGGAAATGGTTTATATTCCAAAATTACAGGATAATCTTAAATTAGGAGAAGGTATTAGTTTTACAGAAGATTTTGAAGCACTGTTCCATACTTTTGAAAAAGCGGGCATTCAAAAAAATGTTGACAGCATTATTGCATTAACCAAAACCACCCAGCAAAAAGCCGATGCTATCGCCCTGTCTTCTGTAACGGTACGGTATATTTTCTGTGGGCTACGTATCTTTTCTCCGGCTCAAGTCTTTGCGCAATTACAAGCAGGATTTTTAGCGGCGTCACAATGTAAAGATATTGTAGGCGTGGGATTGGTCCATGCAGAAAACCACCCAATTGCTTTAAAAGATTATGATCTTCACATGAAAATGCTCAACTATTTCCATCAAAAATTTCCAGCAGTGCATATTGCGCTACATGCAGGAGAGCTTTGTTTAGAAGTGGCTTCACCCAATGCCCTGACAGATCACATTGAAAAAGCAGTAAAAATCGGCGGTGCGAAACGCATTGGCCATGGCGTCTCAATCGCGCATGAAACCCGTGCTTTGGAAACGCTGCAATTCATGAAAGAAAAAGCTATTGCGGTAGAAATTTTGCTTTCCAGTAATGAGCATATGCTCAATATCATAGGCGACGCTCATCCTTTTCGTTTGTATTTGGATGCGGGTGTACCTATTGTAATTTCCAGTGATGATGAAGGGGTTTTTAGAACCGATCTCACCACCGAATATTATAAAGCGGTGACCCGTTATCAATTGGATTATGTGACAATTAAAGCAATTGCACTCAATGCAATACTCTGCAGCTTTTTGCCGGCGGATGAAAAAGAGGAATTGTTGACGAGGGTAGAACAAAAATTTGAAGTATTTGAAAAATATGTTGTCGAAAATTTTTAATATTAATCACTTCGCCCTTTGCGGGAGAAATTCCCCTCCAGAGGAGGGGTGCCCGAAGGGCGGGGTGGTTGATGCAAGAATTGAAGGCCTATTCAACCACCCCGTCAGGCTTCGCCTGCCACCCCTCCTCTGGAGGGGAATTATATGCTAAAATTTTTTCATTCCCTCGGCAGTCCTAAGTTTTTTTATACGCAGGCGCGGCGCATTTTACCCTACGTCTGGATCCTTGCCCTCCTTTGCTTAATCGCAGGCCTCATCGGCGGACTTTATATTTCGCCACCAGATTATGTACAAGGCAATGTTTTCAGAATTATTTATATTCATGTGCCTGCAGCCATTTTATCCATGAACATTTACGGGGCGCTCACGATTTTTGCCATCATCGGCATTATCTGGCGTATCAAACTCATGGCGCTCTTTATCAAAGCCGGCGCGCCCATCGGCGCTTCCATGACAGCTATTGCACTTATCACGGGCGCTATTTGGGGCAAGCCCACTTGGGGCACCTTTTGGATTTGGGATGCGCGCCTGACTTCTGAACTTATCTTACTATTTATTTATGCAGGTTATATGCTTTTGTATCACAGTTTTGACGATAAGCTGCTTGCGCAAAAAGTGACCTACTTTTTTATTGTCGTGGGCGCCATCAATTTACCCATCATCCATTATTCGGTGGTGTGGTGGAATACGCTGCACCAAGGCGCGAGCTTAAATTTATTAGGACATTCCAGCATTTCTCCTGTAATGCTCTATCCCCTTATCGCCATGATTATCGGATTTTTTTTGTTGTGCTTTGCCTTAGGGCTTATGCGCGCCTGCAATGAAATTCTGATCGCTGAGAAAAATAGTAAGTGGGTGAGCGAAACACAACAATAAACCCCTTTTACTACCTAAATTATAAGGAAAAATACCACCATGATTACCCTAGAACAAATTTTAGCGGATATTAAAACACAGCCCAGTAAAATCATCGATGGTTATGAGCCCACGATAGGTGATATTTGTGACAGAGTGGCAGCGCTCATGTTATATGTATTAGGTAATGAAGAAATCTATCATCCACTCTTATCGCAATTATCAACGCTACTCGATGAATCTTTTAATACTGTATCAACTCGGGAAGAAAAAGAATTAATAGAAGCATTTAATCGCCACCAAAAAACTCCTTCTATAGAAGCTTTTACTTCCGGCTTTGCTTTAAAAGACTGTTTCGAAAAAGCAATAGAAATGTGCAGGTCATTAGCTAAAACCATCATGTTGGAATTAAAACATACTCTGCTTGCTAAAATTCATCGAAAGGATATCATTTTTGATAATGTCAACACTCAAGTTGATATGATTTTTGGTTTGGTGAATTTCAGTCTCATGGATGAAAAAGTTATCTTGCAAAACCATTTTTTTATTGAATTTTTATTGCCTTATGATATTAATGCTTATCGCCATGGACTCTTTACCCATATTTTACAATTTTCTCTTGCCTATTTATTTGTATCTAATACCTTAGAAAAATCTACCGCTCCCCTCTTTGTTTTTGTTAAAAAATTACTGGAAGACATTGAACACTGCCATCACACAAAGATAGGGAAAGTCAAAACATTTCCTAAATTTTTAATTGGCACGATTACTTGTAAAAATTTTAAATTTTCTTCCTTTCAAGGAATGTCAACCGCCACGCATTGGAATCTTGCCGTGGATGCTAACGAAAGAATCTTGCTCCCCTGTTTTAAAAAAATAAAAAAACCCTTACTTTTTTGTCCTATTCAAATGACTGATTTTTTGAAAATTATCCATCCTGAGTATAAATTTCTGAGTACAATGGTTTTATTTGGCCAGCAAGCTATTTATCATTCTCTGGATAAAACGCAGTCGATCTAT
>JBILMY010000054.1:0-7021 GCA_044375265.1 Gammaproteobacteria bacterium
CACAATTACCGACTGCTTCGCAAGCACCTGTGATCCAAAAATCAACGGGTGATACACTGGCGTTAATGTATATCGCGTTCAATAGCCCCAACATGAATAATCAACAGATTAATGATTATCTCACGCGGGTGATACAACCGAAATTACAAACGGTGCCTGGTGTTTCACAAGCCCAAATTCTCGGTGGACAATCTTTTGCGATGCGTGTGTGGCTCGACCCTCGCCGTTTAGCCTCGCTGGGACTTAATTTGCAAGATGTTGTGAATGCGATCAATGCCAATAATTATCAAGCGGCTCCCGGTGCGACCAAAGGCACACTGGTACAATATGATGTGACGGTGAATACCGATTTACACAGCGTCCAAGATTTTGAACGCATGGTGATCAGCACAAATAATGGTGCAGTGATTCGTCTTTCCGATGTGGCACGCATTGAACTCGGCGCAGAGAGTTATGATTTCTCAGTGAAATTCGATGGTAAAGGCGCGGTGTTTATGGGGCTCTTCGCCTCACCAGAAGCCAATCCGCTGACCGTGATTAAAGCCGTACGCGAGGAACTGCCTCAATTAGAAGCACAATATCCGACGGGCTTTGTGTCGAATGTGGTCTATGATGGGACGAAATATATCAGCGATTCGATTCATGAAGTGATCCGCACAATTCTCGAAGCGACTGGTATTGTCGTCTTGGTCATCTTTTTATTTTTAGGATCGATTCGCACCGTTATTATTCCTGTGGTGGCGATTCCCTTATCGATCATCGGCACTTGTGCGCTCATGCTCGCCATGGGCTACTCGATCAACTTGCTTACGCTACTTGCGATGGTGCTCTCCATTGGACTGGTGGTGGATGATGCAATCGTCGTGGTTGAGAATGTGTATCGACATTTAGAAGAAGGGCTCAAACCCTTTGATGCCGCGATCAAAGGCGCGCGCGAAATCGCAGTGCCCGTGATTTCGATGACGATCACGCTGGCAGCCGTGTATGCGCCGATCGGCTTTCTCGGCGGACTGACGGGCGCACTCTTTACCGAGTTTGCGTTTACTTTAGCGATGACGGTGATTTTATCGGGCGTGATTGCGCTAACGCTCTCACCGATGTTATCCTCAAAAGTCATGTCAGAAAGCTTAATGCAAAATCGTTTTGTGCATCGTGTGGATGTGGTGTTTGAAAGCATTCGTCGCTGGTATGAAAAACGCTTGAAAAATGCTTTATTGTATCGTCCCGTCACGCTTGTGTTTGCCGTGATCGTATTTGCCAGCTGTATTTTTATGGCGATGACTTCGCAAAAAGAATTGGCGCCCGAAGAAGATCAAGGGTTTATTATGACTATCGTACAAGCACCGACTTCTGCGAATATTAATTACACAGAATTGTATACTAAAGAGCTCAATCCAATTTATGAATCTATTCCTGAAATCGATCATTATTTTGTCATCAACGGTGCCATGGGGGTGAACGGCGCTTTTTCAGGGGCGGTATTAAAATCTTTTGATGAACGCAAGCGTTCACAAAAAGTGGTGCAACAAGTGCTGCAACAAAAAGAAGGCTCCATTGCGGGCTTACAAGCTTTCCCCATTCCCTTGCCCTCCATTCCGGGGACCAGCAGTGGAGGCATGCCTTTTCAATTTATCATCACCACGACAAAAGATTATGCCTCTTTATTTGAAATTGCCAAAGCGATGGAGAAAAAAGCACAAGCGAGTGGATTATTTATGTTTATTAACAGTGATTTAGCGTTTGATAAACCCAATGTGGAATTAACGATCGATCGTGATAAAGCCGCGAATATGGGGATCACAATGCAATCGATCGCCAGTGCGCTTGCCAATGCCTTAGGCGGTAATTTTGTCAGTCGCTTTAGTATGTCGGGGCAGAGTTATGAAGTGATCCCCCAGTTTGAGCAAAGCGATCGGTTGACACCTGACTTATTGAAAAATATTCATGTATCGGATGCCTCGGGTAATATGGTCTCGCTCGGTAATTTTGTGAGTATTAAAATGATCTCTGCGCCCCCTGCATTGAATCAATTCCAGCAATTGAATTCAGCAACATTGCAAGGTATGACGATGCCCGGGCATACGATCGCAGAAGGCTTGGCGTATTTCCAAAGTTTAGTACCGACGATGTTACCGCAAGGTTTCAGTTATGATTATGGTGGTGAACTGCGTCAATCAGTGCAAGAAGGCAATGGATTACTCTACGCGTTTTTCTTTTCGCTGCTCATTATTTATTTAGTACTCGCGGCGCAATTTGAAAGCTTTACCGATCCGCTCATTATTTTGATCAGTGTGCCAATGTCTTTATGCGGTGCTTTATTGTTTGTGAATTTAGGCCTCTCGACCCTGAATATTTATTCAGGAATCGGGCTGGTTACGCTCATTGGACTCATCAGTAAACATGGGATTTTGATGGTGGAATTTGCGAATAATTTACAGCGATCTCAAAAGCTCTCCATTCGGGAAGCAATCATTCAATCAGCGAGTATTCGTCTGCGTCCGATTTTGATGACGACCACCGCGATGGTGCTCGGTGTCTTGCCGTTGTTAATGGCGAAAGGTCCGGGTGCGGTGAGTCGCTTTGATGTGGGTCTGGTGATTGCCAGCGGCATGCTGATTGGAACGTGTTTCACTTTATTCGTCGTACCGACCGTCTATACCTTCTTAGCCCGCGATCATCGCAACGAATTGTCTTAATTTTTAGTAACAATTACTTCTGTTAATACGGCAGTTCTTTGTATGTAGTTATTAATGCCTACATAAAATAAATGTGTCAGCTTACCGAGGGAGATATATAAAGAGGCTGATGTGACAAATTTTGCAGAAGCTATAATGGTATGTGGAAGTTTATGATTCCCAGTATAACGTTTTATCATTTTCGTCATCATTTGTAAAACAAAAGCAACCAGAACGTTAATGCTGATATTTGTAATCATTATGTCACAAATACTACTGACGGCGCTTTTAAAATCTGAAAATGAATATTCATTTTTAGAGATTTTTTGAAATAGTGACCCTGCAATACTCGAGATATTTGAGAAAAAGTTTTGCTCCCAGACAGAATGTCTTAAGGCCTCTATATCTTCTGCAGAAATCGCTATATATAAAAATGAAGAAAATACGGAGATATATAATCCAAATCCTTCTTGCATTACAATTCGGAGATAATCTTTGGAACTTAATTTTGGACTATGCCAGCAAAGATATACTGGATAGATAATCAAACAGACTATTGCGAGCGCCAATAAAGGGATCATAATTTGCACCGTATCCAGAGAAGTTATATCAACGAGTATTTCTGTAATAAAGGGGTAAAACAAATTAAATAAGAAAGAATATAAGACGGGTTCAATATATTCAGTGGTATAAGGTAATTCTATTGGAAAATATTTGCCATTAAAAGCATTGGCTTCATTTATATATAAAGGAACTTGAGTAATAGCCTTATTTAAACATACCTCTTTAAATGCTGCTGGGGTAATAACATATTTTTTTTCATCGATTTTTTGGCCTAAAAAATAAGGGTAATATTTGTCTCCTAAAATAGTGCCATTTGGGGTGATTCGCGCAGCGAAGATATGAGGACTTGCTTTAGGTATTAAAGGAGCAACTTCATTTTGCTCTGACATGTCAATAATAAAATCATTGGGGTTGCTATTGATAGAACCTATAGTTGATACGACAGGAGCATAATTTGAATAATCGGGATAAAGTTTTTGAGCAATAGGCGCATTTAACCGATTAATAGTAGCAGTATTATTTTGGGTCAGCTCAATTAAGGTATCATAAATTTCTTTTTCATGAGAATCACTATTAAAGCGATAATCTTTAGAGCATACTTTGCGAATATATTCTAAAATAGTAGCGTCAAGGCTAGGGGGGCTTTGAAAAAGAAAATTATTTATTATATTAAAAACGTTACACATTATTTATTTTATTTTTTTGCCTCATTTTATGAGGTCTAGTTATATTTACTGAGTTATACCGTATATTATAATAAATAATTATTAACAGTAAATTAAGAAAATATTAAGTTTGTTAGGCGCGTCGGTATCTACTTTACGCTTTTTGTTATGCCGAGAGTGTATACCTTTTTAGCGAAAGATCATCGTAACGAATTGTCTTGAACCTTGATTAAATGGATTAAGCAGATTAACTATGATGATTCCCCTCCAGAGGAGGGGTGGACGCGAAGCGGACGGGGTGGTTGATTGGGATAACATTTGTCTTCGTCATTCCCGCAAAAAATTGGCAACGCCAATCCGTTATTAAACCTCAGATGATGAGGGTACTCTTTGTGGTCCAACAATTTTATAATCCAGTGCATCATAAAAAATATCTTCATCTTTATAAACAGCACCTTGATAAAAAATAGCCTCTGGATTATCGATTCTTGATTCTATTTTCATACCAAGCCCATTGCCTACCCTTGCTAAATTTCTTCCCAATACTTGAAAGGCAAAAAGTACTACCGCTGGATCAAGAAAATAACTTAACATGACACTATAGCCCGCCATCACCGCCAAAGGGCCTTGGACTAAAGCAGTAATAAAACCGAAAACAATGAATTCTTGGATGAGAAATATCAGAAGATTCAAGATACTTTTAATATCGCCAAAGGGGCTGGCATAGGTTAAATGCCCCGCAATAATTTTATTGACTAATATTCCAATCAGTCCAGGTCCCGCCAGCACAGGCACTCTTTTGAGTAGCATGTCAACGGTAAATATCTCACTGAACGTTGCTGCTGGGGCGCCTGGTGCCAGTTCAAAGGCGGGCAGAGCGGCGGCTAAAATCAAAAACAATTTAGCCCCTTGCTCCATGAGTTTTCGCACCGTAAGATCATTGTGAACCCATTGTTGTCCCGCGCGTTTTTGAACTTGCTCTATTGCGATGTGTATGATGGCATAACCTAACGTACATAAAATAAAAAGGAAGAAATAAAATATATAGGAAAGCTTGGCAAATTTTTTGAGTAAGAAAGGGAGCCCTAAGGTAAAGATAAGGGATATAGTGATACTATAAATATTAAAATTATCTGCATCATCCGGTTGAAATCTTCGCAGTAAAACGCTCGCTTCATCCGCATATAAATAAAGATGATGTGCTTTATCTATTTTACTGGGAGAGTGTGGCAATAAAAAAGAAGGGGCGAGCGTAGCGTACGTAATAACATATTGAGAAGGATTTTTTCTGCTTTTCCCTAAAATATAGGGACATTCTTTTAAGCGTTTATTCAAGAGTGTTTGTACCACTGGATCATTGTTTGGGAGAGGTTGTGGTAAGGGTATGCTTACAGTGCCAGGTAATAAAAATACTCCAGGTTCAGTTTCTTCAGAACTCTGCGAAACAGGGCTATCTGGCATAGCTTGAGCTTGCGATTCACCTTGGAGCGCATAGCCATAATAGAGCTTAACTAAATTAGTGTAAAAGTCTTGATTGTTAATTTCTTTATCAGTGACATGAGCACGCGCATATTCTAATAAGCGATTGTTATTGGGATAAAACCAGTTAGACAGATAATTTTTTGTAGTTTGATAATAAGACATAGTTATTTCCTCGTGTTATTTTTTATAAAATATATTTGTCAGTCAGCGGTAAAATTCAGGTAGGTCTGCGCTACTGGTAGCATCATACCACTTTACTCATTATGTAGCTAACTTGATTTTTAAGCGATAATTAGGTATAATCTTTCTCCTATGAGAGCACGTATACTTGCCTTGTTCTTCACTTTTTTTGCCGTTTGTTGCAGCTTTGCAAAAGCAACACCCGAGCAAACCCATTTATGGAATCTGCAAGATGTGGATATCAAGCAGGTTGTGGCTGAAATTTCTTCAGAAACCGGCAAAAACTTTATCTTAGACCCGTCTGTCCAGGGTAAAATCACGATTATTTCCAGTCACCCCATGGGGCCTGAAGAAAGCTATCAAGTCTTTTTATCAAGCTTACGCGTATTAGGTTACGCAGTGGTTCCCGAAGGCGATAACCTTAAAATCGTGCCCTATCGTGATGCGGCCAATCAATCTGCGCTCGCATCCAATGCACATCAGGGCCGCGGTGATGAATCGGTTGTACGCGTCATTCCCGTGCATTATGTCTCAGCTTTACAGCTTGTACCCGCTTTGCGGCCATTATTACCCTCCTGGGGCAATTTAGCCGCGTATCCTCCCGCGAATACCATTATTATTTCAGGTTCTGCCGATAATGTGGAGCGGATGGCACGTATCGTGGCACAAGTCGACAGTCCTTCGACCAATGGTATTGATGTCGTGCCTTTAAAATACGCGGTAGCCTCAGATATCGTCGATGAAGTTAACCGTCTTATCATCACGCAGCGCGCCAATGGTGGGGCTACTAATGCGACCTTAAGCGCCGATGTGCAAAGTAACAGTGTTCTTATCAGTGGCGATAAAACAAGTCGGCTTAATTTAAAAGTCTTGATTGTAAAACTTGATGAAGAGCAAGTGAGCGACACCAACAATACCCAAATTATTTATCTGCACTATATCGATGTGCGCGATATTCTCCCCATTTTAAAAGGCATGGTGCATCAAACCGTGTCTTATAGCTCTGCCAGTAGTAGTGTGGTTTCCAGTAGCAGCAGCAGTTCGAGTAGCTCGGGTGGTAGCACCTTGGGGCAAGCCAGTTCTCAATTTACAGCAGCGGCCAATAATCAAATCGATAATGCAGCGCTGAACGGCGGCGCTTCTGATCCGAAAGCGCGCGTGACGATTATGGGAGACGCGACCAATAATGCGGTGGTGATTACTGCGCCACCTTCTACCATGCTTGAACTACGCCGCGTGATCGCGCGCCTGGATATTGCGCCGCAACAAATTTTGGTCGAAGGGATTGTGGCGGAAGTGGATGCTTCTGTCATCAATCAGCTGGGGATTCAATGGGGAACAGGCGGCAATAACCAAGGGGCTAACCAATCTACCACCTTAGGGGTTCCTGCTTCAGGCGTGTCTCCTTATGATTTTCAACAAGGCGGCATGGGCGTGGGTTTTATTCAAGGCGGC
>JBILMY010000035.1:0-8496 GCA_044375265.1 Gammaproteobacteria bacterium
CTATATTGTCCAAAAAATCGGTATTCATGCGGCGCACCCTTGCGTTTGCTATCGTCACAGTTTTATAAGAAGCGGATTATCCTTTTTACATGTACATTGACATTTTTAGTCTCGCTTCGCGGGTGATGGTAGCATAACTGGTAGAAGATAGCAAGGAATGTTTTTAAACTCCCCTCTTAATAAGAGGGGGAAATCGGCGAAGCCGATGGGGGAGATTTATTAGGCAGTGATTAAATAAATCCCCCAGTCGACTTGCGTCGACAGCCCCCTTGTTAAGGGGGCAGACAAAATTACGTTATTCCTCGCACACCCTTAATTCGCTCATACGCGGCTTTGATTTGCTGGGTTTTGCTCGTGGCCAGTTCAATCATTTCTTTGGGCAACCCTTTGGCGGTAAGTTTATCGGGATGGTTTTCATTCATTTTACGGCGATAAGCTTTTTTAAGATCCTCATCCGACACGCTTTCAGTCACGCCCAATATAGCATAGGCTTCTTTGAGACTGCTTTGTGCGCTCCCTGTAAATCCGCCTTGTTGAGAGTAAGAACGCTGGTTGCCGCTAAACGATTGCCAGCTGCCATACATCATGGCTTCAATATGACTAAAATCAATGCGGCCGAGGCCCAAAGTTTCACTGATGGATTGTAAAAGCTGTTTAACGTCGGTGCTGGGTTTAGCACCATCGGCGTAAGCAATTTGAACTTGCAGCTCTAAAAATAAACGCAGTAAATGTGGCAGACGACAGACAGTACGAAGATGGGTGAGGGTTTCTTGTAAATTGAAATCAGGCTCTTTGCCATCGTTGAATTGCCGCATGGCATTTTTGGTGCGCTCGGGCGTAAGGCGCATTTGCTGCATGACGGTGCGTGCGAGATGGAGTTCACGCTCAGACACACGGCCATCGGCTTTGGCCACATAACCCATGACGCTAAAAGAAGCATTGAAAAAGGCATCTTGCGCAAAGCGCGATTGCTGCCCTGTGGATAAACTGATGGAAAAGCCTTTATCAAAAAAATGCCCGATGGCAAGGCCCAATAGAGCGCCGAACCAGCTGTGCCCAAAAGCAAAATAGCCAAGAATAGCGCCAATGATTTTTCCGATAATGATCATATTTTCATTTTTTAATAAAGGGCGTATTATAACGTATCTTTCTTTTGAATGCGAGCTTTCTCCCATGCTATACCGATGGTTTTATAACGTCTTATGGACACTGCTGCTCCCGCTGGTATTTATCAGGCTTTTATGGAAATCCCGCAAAAATGCCGCCTATCGCGCACGCTGGCTCGAACGGCTCGGGCGAGTGCCTTTTACTGTAACGGCAGAAAAGCGATTCTGGGTGCATGCCGTTTCAGTGGGTGAAGTCTTGGCCAGTGTCCCGCTGATTAAAGCCTTGCAGCAGACGTATCCAGACGCAGAGATTATTTTGACGACCATGACACCTACGGGCAGTGCGCGCATCAAAGCAAGCTTTGGTAACAGTATCTTTCATATGTATTTGCCCTATGAGCTGCCGTTTGCTTTAAAACATTTTTTGAAAACCATTCGGCCTTCTGTTTGCATCATTATGGAAACGGAAATTTGGCCCAATCTTTTTTATTATACGCATCAACACGGGATACCATGCATGATAGCCAATGCGCGGCTGTCTGATCGTTCTTATGCACAGTATGCACGTTTTCCCCGGATAATGCGTTGGGTATTATCAATGCCCGCCATTATTGCCACGCATAGCCAGGAAGATAAAGCGCGTTTTATCAATTTGGGTGCGCCTGCTGATCGCGTACAAGCGGTGGGTAGTGTAAAATTTGATATGCGGTTACCTGAAGGCTTTCATGAAAAGCTAAACGAGTTGCACACTTTTTTGAGCCTCGGACAAAGACCTGTATGGATTGCGGCGAGCACGCATGATGGCGAAGAAAAAATTGTATTGGCAGTGCACAAAAAATTATTAACGCTTTTTCCAACGCTTGTATTAATCCTCGCGCCGCGGCATCCTGATAGGGCGCCTGAAATTGAAGTTTTATTAAAAGAAGCAGAATTAGCGTATATCAAACGCAGCGATAAAATGACTGTGCCGAAAAATATTTCGGTATTTTGGAACAATGAGCTGGGCGATTTATTATTGTATTACGGACTGTCTCAAGTTGCCTTTGTCGGCGGCAGCCTTATTTCACGTGGCGGGCATAATGTGCTGGAGCCTTTAATCGTTGGCGTAGCCCCTGTGACAGGATTCTCCTATGAAAACTTCCGTGAAATTACCGGGCTGCTGCGTGATAAAAAAGCGGTATATATTGTGAATAATGAAACAGAATTATATGATACGGTAACAAATTTATTACAATCTCCCGCTGAACGTGAGAGTCTTATCCAAAATGGACAGGCCGTGATTGCGGAAAATCGTGGTTCGGTGGTAAAGCATATAGCCTTATTGTCAACGCTCATAAAGTAGCCCCAAGAATAATCGCTCCGTTTTGTTCAGCATGTTGTTGTAAAGTTGAAATAAACTTGCTTTTTTCTTTAAATGTTTTATGGGTCGAGGGGTTTCTTCCTGTAAAAAACTTCTGAGTTCTGGGTTTTTTAAGCAAGTCTTGAAAATAATATTCTCCGAATCATCCTGAATAGCATTAATAAGGATTGTTTTGCTCAGGCCAATAGCATCTTCTGTGTTTTTAAGTGTAATTTTTGACAAAATAATGTCCTTAATATCTGCGCAGAATTTTTCAGTTGGCTTATTTGCCTATTTTCCACTCGTTAGATAATTTCTAATCGATTAATTTCTTTTCCATTCATACTCAATAATTCTCCGCTCATTACATGCTCCACTTTTTATAAAAGCGGACATTACTACTTTGCGCTAACAAATTTTTAAAAAACAGGTTACCTTATAGAAAAATTGTGTTATAATTTCTCTTGGAAGAATAATTAAAAGCTATAAAAAAATTTTTGAGAGAGATATAAAATGACTTATGAAAACACAACGACTACGGACAAAAAATTAAACTTTAATTTTTTTCAAGGAGAAATGTTAAATATTAATTATAATCAAGACTCAACAGCCAAAATTTTTTTAAGAACTTATAGAGTACAATCTTGTATTATCATTGTTTTATTGAATTCACAGACTCACAGAATTTCTGCTATTCATATGGATCAATTGGAACGGGAATCTTTCTATGGTAATAATACAGATGCGATCAATAAAATGATAAATTTTATTGGAAAAAGCGACCTTCATTATACTCAAGCCATTATTCTAGGCGGACAATATGATTATATTTTACCAGCATTCATAGGAAACACTTACCAGTACATTCCTAGATTTGTTAACCATTTAAGAGCGCAAGGAATTCAAAAGGTAACAATTGGTGAGTCTTTAAATAGCGCTTGTTGTTTTCCTGTCAATGCTATGTCTCTTGATTTTACTTTTTTTATTTCAGGAAATAGCATCCACGTTGTAGATGAAAAAAGTTCGATGAGAATAACTATGGTAGAATTGATTCGCGATGCAAATTTGAACGCGACCTTGGAAAGCAATCCCGAAGAGACGAATCGTATTATAATAGACAGGAATAGTACGTGGCGACATGCCAATGAATTCCTATCTTATAATAATATACAGTGGCCGAAGAAAAAAAATTGATTCTTTATATCCTCCTTTGAGTAGAGATTAATCTCTACAAAATTGTACAATAGTCGTTGCGACCATCCCTGCAGTTTCGGTGCATAAAAATAGAGATTCACGAATACTTTCTTCAATTTCGATATACTCCGCGAGTAATCCAAAAATAGAATGCGTCATTTCTCTAGGTATGAACTTAGAATTATTTTGCATTAGAGTAAGTTTAGCTCATTGTTCTTGAGTGAGACATAGAATAACGCTTAGTAATATTTTTTTGGCCATACTACTTAAATTATGCTACAATGTCAATCCTTCATTGAGGATTGCTTCACATGAAAAAACTTCTTATCAGCTTTTTTTTATTCAGTTTCACTGTCGCATTTGCGGGGGGCAGTTCGCAGTATTCCAATATCATTGTATTTGGTGACAGTTTATCGGATATCGGAAATAATAGTTGGGTAGCAGTTCCGGGACGGGAAGGCAAATTTGACAAAGGCGCGCCGATTACCAATTTGGATTCACATTTAAGAAAACCCATGCTCTGGGTACAATATTTAGTGGATAAGGGACTTTTTGATAACCGCAGTATTATTCCTTCACAATATTGGTATGGGCAAAATTTGCAAACGACCAATGTAGATTATGCCTGGGCCAGTGCTGAAACGGGCGATCGTTTTTTAAATGATTTATCTACCCCTTTTTCTTATGTGAAAAATTGTCCGAAAAGCGGTGAAGTCAATGCGCAAAAATCGTGTGTACCTGGTGTGATTTTGCAAGTACAAACTTATGTAGACAATTTAAAACAAAGCAAACAAAAAACCGGGCAGAATACGTTGTTTGTGATTTGGGCAGGCGGCAATGATATTTTTGATAATATCGATAGAGGCTTTTATCGATTGATGAATGCGAAAAATGATTGGTCACTGTTACTGCCGACTGATAATGAAAGCTTTGCTTGGTTTCCTTCGTATAATCTTTATCGCGCCGTGAACTTACTTATTAAAGAAGGTGTACCACCGTCTCATATTTATATTTTTAATTTACCCAATTTAGCCCAAACGCCTGCTGCAATTCATTTGATCGATAATGCTTTCCCCAATAGTACCAAAGAGCAGGCATTTATGGAATCTGCGATTAAAGGCATTTCGGAATGGTTTAATTTTGATGTAGCGAATTGGGTGAAATATGGGGTGTCAGGGCCTCAAAAACCACATGTTATTTTGATCGATCAAATTTTTTCTGAGATACAGCAAACGGGTAATTTTCAAGAATATCATTTCACAATGTTACAGCAAAGCTGCGTGAGAAATAATAAAATGCCGAACTGTAACGGCTATTTGTTTTTTAACGATAAACACCCAACTGTGTTTACAGAACGTCTTCTCGCGGATTATTTGGCGGGACAAATTACCCTCAATCATTAAAAGGTTTTGTAGATGAAAAATACACGTCAAGTTATTTCAAATGCCATTCGTTTTTTAAGTATGGATGCCGTGGAAAAGGCCAAATCTGGTCATCCGGGCATGCCCATGGGCATGGCGGATATTGCTACCGTTTTATGGCGGGAGTATTTATCCCATTCTCCCAAAAACCCAGCTTGGATAAATCGTGATCGCTTTGTGGTGTCCAACGGCCACGGCTCTATGCTGCTTTATGCGTTGCTCCATTTAACGGGTTATGAATTATCCCTAGAGGATTTAAAATCATTCCGCCAATTACATTCCAAAACACCCGGGCATCCGGAGTATGGTTATACGGTCGGTGTAGAAACAACCACAGGGCCTTTAGGGCAAGGCTTTGCCAATGCCGTCGGCATGGCGCTGTCGGAAAAAATACTTGCCGCGCAGTTTAATCAAAAAGATCATGACATTATCGATCATCATACCTATGTATTCATGGGCGATGGTTGTTTGATGGAAGGTATTTCGCATGAAGCGGCATCACTCGCAGGTACGTTTAAATTAAATAAACTCATTGCTTTTTGGGATGACAATGGCATTTCTATCGATGGGGAAGTCGAAGGTTGGTTTACGGAAAATATTCCGATGCGTTTTAAAAGTTATGGCTGGGAAGTGATAGAACAGGTCGATGGCCATTCTTTTGATGCCATAGAAAGAGCGATGGATAAAGCCAAAAAATCTGATAAGCCTGTCATGATTTGTTGCAAAACCACGATTGGTTTTGGAGCACCGAATAAAGCGGGCAAAGAAATCTGTCATGGTTCGCCACTGGGCAGTGATGAAATTGGGCTCACACGCAAAAAATTAGACTGGGCCCATGAGCCTTTTGTTATTCCCGCTTCCGTTTATGAAGATTGGTCAGCGGTAGAGTCAGGTGAAAAAAAATTCACTGCATGGCAAAAAAAATGGCAGGTGTATGAAGCGGCTTATCCTGAACTTGCCGCTGAACTCAGCCGCCGCCTGGAGAAAAAATTTCCCGCTACATTTTCTCAAGATTTCACCGCCTTTATTCAAGATTTACAAAAGGAATCCAGCAAAGCCGCCACCCGAAAATCTTCACAAAAAGTGATTGAATTTGTCGGTAAACGATTGCCTGAAATGCTCGGGGGCTCTGCCGATTTAACCGGATCAGTCTTTACCAATTTTAGTGGATCGCGTTGGATCAATACCGGCGATTTTTCAGGCAATTATATTGGTTATGGGGTGCGCGAATTTGGTATGTCGGCGCTCATGAATGGTATGGCACTGCATGGCGGATTTATTCCTTATGCGGGGACTTTTCTCGTCTTTTCTGATTATGCCAGAAATGCCATTCGTATGTCGGCGCTGATGAAGCAGCGCGTCATTTATATTTTAACCCATGATTCCATTGGGCTTGGCGAAGATGGCCCGACGCATCAGCCGATTGAACATGCTGCAAGTTTACGCCTCATTCCTAATTTACGGGTATTTCGTCCTTGCGATACGGTAGAGACGGCGATCGCTTGGAAGCTTGCCTTAGAAATGCTGGAGCGTCCCAGCTGTCTTTTATTGACACGTCAAGAATTACCTGCAGAGCCGCGTGATGAAAAACAATTATCACAGGTTGAAAAGGGCGGATATGTCTTGATAGAAGGCAGTGCAGATCCTGAGCTTATCATTATTGCTACAGGTTCTGAAGTCAAACTGGCCGTTGCGGTAGCAAAACATTTTAGCCATAAACGCATTCGCGTTGTGTCGATGCTGTGCGCAGAAATTTTTGCAGGACAGGATAAGCATTATCACGACAGTGTGTTACCACCGACTGTTACAAAACGTATCGCCATTGAAGCAGGGGTATCTGATACCTGGTATCGCTATGTGGGCTTAGAAGGCAAAGTACTCGGTATCGATCGCTTTGGCGAATCTGCACCTGCTGATAAACTGTTTGATTATTTTGGATTGACGGAAGCCAAAGTCATTAAAGCGGTTGAGGAATATTTGTCTTAAGCAATTCCCTTGGTTTTTATACCCCTCTTAACAAGAGGGGAAATCGGCGAAGCCGATAGGGGAGATTTATAATAGCAATCATGTAAATAAATCCCCCAGTCGACTGCGTCGACAGCCCCCTTGTTAAGGGGGCAAAATAAATACTTTACTTCGGCTCCGTTCCTTCCTTAAAAATCTCAAAGAAAGCATTTTGATTGCCTGCTTTAGCAGGTAATCCTGTCGTTTTATCAATGCGCAGCGAAATAATATCATCAGGACGCTGAAGGTCAGAGACAGGAATACTGGCAAGTGCGCCTTTCATAAAAGCCGCCCAAATGGGTAAAGCGGATTTAGCGCCGTTTTCAAACGTTGATTGCGGTTTATCAAAGCCAAGCCAGGCGAGTCCTAAAATTTGCGTATTAAATCCTACAAACCAATTGTCATATTGATTTTGTGTCGTTCCTGTTTTACCGGCTACATCCGAGCGATTTAACACGCGGGCACCGCGTCCCGTACCGCTGGTAATAACGCTTTTCATGGCGGAGTTGATGAGATAGGCATTGGCAGCATCAATAATGCGTGGTGCTTGTAATTCAGGATCTGCTGTAGTATTGGCTACTTGCGGCTGCGCTTGAAAAATGACTTGATTTTTCTGATCGACAATTTTATCAATGAAATAGGGGGTCACAAGATAGCCTCCATTGGCAAAAGCGGACATGCCACGCGCAAGCTCAATAGGTAATACTTCGCCTGTGCCAAGTGCCAGTGATAAGCTTTGCGGCATTGCAGCTGTATTGAATCCAAAGTGAGAAATATAGTCAATCGCATAGGGTATCCCCATTTTTTCTAAAATGCGAATGGAGGCTAAATTACGTGATTGGGTTAAGGCAACACGAAGGCGAATAGGACCTAAAAAGGTTTTGCTGTCATTTTGTGGTCGCCACAATAGCGTTGCATCGTTGTCATTGATGGCAATGGGTGCATCTTGAACGATGGTAGCCAAAGTATTGCCTTGTGCTAAAAAGGCGGAATATAAAAAAGGTTTAAAGCTAGAGCCAGGTTGGCGCTGCGCTTGTGTGATGCGATTAAAATGATTGTCACTAAAATTAAATCCGCCTACCAAGGCCAGCATTTTTCCATTGATAGGCGAGAGCGCCACAAAAGCGGCTTGTGCTTTGGGAACTTGTGACAACAGCCATGTGGTATTATTTTTTTCCAATACGATGACATCCCCCACTTTTAAAAAGCTTAAAAAACTTTTAGGCACCGGGCCACGCTTTTCAGCGCTTATCACAGGGCGAGCCCAGCGGCTGCTGGCAAGACTTATCGTGACTTTTTCTACAGAGGGTAGCATGACGGTGGCGGTATCAGGCGTGAGACCCACAATCAAGCCTTTATACAAAGGTGAAGGTACGCTATAGGCTTTGAGTTGCGCTATCGCTTCCTCTTGTGGTGTGCCAGCTTTGATAAA
>JBILMY010000036.1:0-8466 GCA_044375265.1 Gammaproteobacteria bacterium
CAGTCGTGGGGCGACGATTACTGTAGGAAGCACGGTAGAGTTTAAATACCGTGTAGCTGAAAAATCAGGGAACACCTTAAGTCCTGTATCTATTATCATTCCAGCCTTATCAGGCTTGGAAGTCAACAGAAGCGATTGTGATTACCCTAACAATAATTTTTGCGAATTTTCAATTCGCTATACGCCTGCGGTTACAGAAATAGGTTCACATGATATTCTGGTAAAAGTCAGTACGGGGAGTAATGAATCTCAAGAGAATTTACATGTCAATGTGATAGATAAACTGCCTGATAATAGTACTATTACAGTAGAGCGTGATAATAATCAAACTGTTGCTGTATTTTTGGGAACCAGTGAAACCATTCCTTATACCGTGACAAATAACGGTGATACTGAACTTCAAAATCTTCATTTATCCATCGTGCCTTCTTCAACAAAAATTGGTGAAATTACTGTTGTGGATACTAATGGTTGCGAAGGCAAAACTTTCTTTCCTGGAGATAGCTGTAAATTTGGGGTGGAATATAAAGCGCCTAATGAGTTGGCTGAAAATAGTCATGAAGATACCTTCAGTACAGCAGCGAATGCCATTTATGAGGGCAAAGATATTTTCAATGCTTCTACTGCTACCGTCACAGTCGATCATAAAGTCAGCAATGATATGTTGATAGTATCGTCAGATATGCCAAGTCCTTCCACTATCGCTTTGGGCGAACAAAAAACGATTGCTTTTACTCTGGCTAATCAAGGATCAGGTAATATTGATCTTGATACGAAAGTACTTTTTGATGCAGAAGATTTATCTAAAACAACAGTTGCCACTGTAAATAATGCCTGCGCTGCAGTATTAGCACATGATACTACTTGCACGATAACGGTGAATTACAAAGCAGATACTGTTGCACAAGCAGGAAATCACACCCTTAGTGTTCAGGCAGAGGGACAAATGTGGGGTAAAGCGCTTAGCAACAGTGCTGAAGTAAAGATCACGACACCGTCAGCAGAAGGAAATATAGAAACTTCTATTTCTACGCCCTCTATCATTTATTCAAGCTATCCAAGCCATATAATATTTAGTGTTAAAAATAGCACTAACGCAGACATGATGCTCAATTCAATTGTGCCAGAAATAGATACGTCTTTATCTTTGAGTGCATTTATTCAACGGCCTGATAATTGCCAAGAAGGCAAATCTTTAGCTAAGGGTGAAACCTGTTATTTGGAATATAATTATGAGCCCGCGCAAACGGCAGACTTTGTTGATCATGTGGTGAAATTTTATGTCAAAGCTTTACAATTTAGTAAAACTTTAGAGGGCAATGACACGGATAATTTTAAATCCAAAGGCTCGAATGGATTAACTATTACAGAAGATACCTCGCATGAAGGCTATGTAGGACATATTTCAGGAGCAGAAGGAAATTATTATTATACGATTACCGATAGCGGTATTCCTGAAGCAACTATACGATCTATTGCTATAACTAATAATCTTGGTGCAGAGTACCATAATGTTTCAGATTATCAAGAAACCTGTACAGCTAAAGTTTTAAAGCCGGATGATAGTTGTACTGTTTCGTTTCATTATAAGTTTGTTAGCGAAGATGGCGCGCAAGATGTGGCGCATTTAAATGTAGACGCCACTGATAATAATAAAGAGATAGGGTTTCCAGATTATACTATTAATTTTACAGCCAAAAGAGAAGTACTCTTGGTGCAATCCCCGGTAATGCCGCAAGCATTAAGTGAATCTCATTCTTTTATGCTACTGAATTATTATTTTAAAAATACAGGGACGCAATCTCAGGATTTTTGGGTAGATGATAAGCGTTCTAATCCTGCCTTGACTATACATTATCCTAATGTCAGTACGGCTTCGGATATGGTGGGCCCCTGTATTTCCAGTTACGATGCCACCAGAGAAACACATCGTTTTACGGTAAATCCGAATCAAACTTGTTTTGTGCAAGTTTATTATTCATACAGCAAAGGAATTTCCACAGAGACTGCGATGAATAATAATATTTATTTTGATTTTATGAAAGATAACAGCGCGGAAACTTGGAGTATTGTGCGTCCTGTGAAAGTTTATTATATTCCACAAAATGCGGAATATTCAGAAGGAACTTGGTTAAACAGTCATTCAACGGCAGTGCCAGCTTTCTCCCCTGTGGCCAATGATGCTTCTATTGCAAATGTTTCTAATATCTATGATGAAGCTTCCTACAGAAACCCCTCAGGTATTAATAGTCCTGAAGTTTTAGGCGATACGATTGAAGATTTTGTAGTGGCAGAAATAAGTCGATCTAATCTTAATTTGTTTTACGCAGCAAGAAGTACGGCATTTGCAAATAACGATATGAACAGCGCTGCTATTTGCGCCAATTATAATCATAAATATTATGATACAGGCTCAAGCCATGGTTGTGAAAAACCTTATATTATTTCAGATATCGGGATTAAAGGACTTCCTTCTAACTTATTAAAAACTGCGAACATGGAAGGGTATTTTGGGAGAGAAGGTTTATATCCTTTTAGTTACTGGTATACAGGATTAAACGCCAATACCTCTTGGTTAGTTAAACCCAATGCTACTATTTTGGGGTTAGAAAGCACTCCCATTTGGGATAATCAGCAAAAAATTTATTTTGTCCAAGCACTATCCAGTGGAAACAGTTTTAATAATAATAGCTATAATTCAACACTAAGCAGTTATAAAATTGCTACTGCCGGACGCTTTTCTGGGACACACGTTGTTTATGATGCATATTTATCCGATCCCTTGCACCCCCTTTATAAAGCCATGAAAATCGAGCAAAATGGAGCGGAAAAGACCGTATATGTGGCTGAAGAGACTTCGAAGGGATTGGATATTAGAACAATTCAATTTGTTGATAAAGAAGATGGCGCACCTATTTTAGGAAAAACCGTCACCAGTTCTTTGCCGACAGAATGCAAAGAAATTTTAAGTATGCAATTGGCTAACAAAAAATTATATGTATCTTGCCGATCGGCAGCGAATTATTATCTTTTATATGTCAGTCCAATTGTGGATGATAAAGATCTTACCTTTACTGAGGCTTCTAACGTGTTGACTTCGGGTTCTGCCTTTGGTTTAGATAAATTATCTGTGGTTCAAATGATGGGCTTTCCTGAATATAAGATCAATAACGGTGCAAAACTATATATTAACGCAAATGGCACTATCTTTATTTTTAATACATTAAAAACAAACCCCTATACGCGTATTGAGTCGTATTTACCATTTGGTTATACGGCTTCAAGCACGGAGTTGGATATCAGTCATGATGATGGCGCTACCTGGGAGAGACGCTCATTAGATTCTCTGTCACCGACTGCCACGGACCTAGGGAAAGATATTTCTTCTTATAATTTAGGATTCATTCCTGCAGAGACCAATATGGTGAATAGAAAAGGGGTCATTGCTTTTTATACCTCCAGTACGAAAACCATGGGCGCAACAAATACTTTAGATGATGGCGGCGCTATTCGTGTGAGCTTTGATGAAGGCGCAAGCTGGCAAGTCTATCCGTTTGCGCATCGAAACTATCAAACCCACATATATCAGGCTAATGGGGGGAATTATATTCCATTTAAACTCAGCATTTTACATGTGGATGGAGATGGCGATGATAGAAATTACTTTATTTTATTGGGTCGTTATCTTTCTGAAGTTGATCGCGCGGGTGCTTCTCAAGAAGATGATGATGGCGCTTCTCATTTAGGGGTGAAGTTTTTGCGAATTCTGCCTTTCTTGACGCCCAAAACGTATCAGCCTTAATGCGTCAATCAATCGCCCTTCGGGGCGATTTTTTTTCATAAAATTATGGTATGATAAGTCCTGCTAAGCCAATTATATCTATCACATAAAGGATTCGTATGCTATCAGATAAAGTCATTATTGTAGGGGTTTCTGGAGCTTCCGCTTCGGGAAAAAGTTTATTGTCTAATACCATTGTCAATGAACTCGGATCTGGCAGGGTAGTGGTGATTTCAGAAGATGCGTATTATAAACACCATCCTGAATTATCGCTGGAAGAGCGCGCCCAAATTAATTACGATCATCCCGATGCTTTTGATCATGATTTATTGTGTCAACATTTAAAATTATTGCAAGAGCACAAAGGCGTATCCATTCCCATTTATGATTTCACCACCCATTTGCGATCGGAGCAAACCAAATATGTTGGGCCGCACGATATCATCGTCTTAGAAGGTATTTTATTATTTGTCGATAAAGCCCTTCGCGAAATGATGGATATCAGTATTTTTGTAGATGCACCGCTGGATGTCTGTTTTATTCGCCGTTTGAAAAGAGATATTAATGAGCGCAAACGTGATTTGGATTCTGTGATTGCGCAGTATGAAAATACCGTGCGTCCCATGTATCTACAGTTTATTGAACCTTCCAAACGCTACGCCGATATCATCGTACCCAAAGGCGGCGAAAATCGCATTGCCATCGATCTCATCAAAGCCAAAATGCGCGAACTCTTAAAATAAGGCATTGCCATGAAAACGATGAATCAACTTTCCTTGCAAGGAAAAATACTCCTTATCCGCGAAGATCTCAATGTTCCCATCAGTGAACAAGGGGAAGTCGAAAGTAGCGCGCGTATTTTGGCAGCGCTGCCGACCTTAGAAAAAGCTTTAGCTGAAGGCGCAGGCGTGATTGTAGTATCGCATTTAGGCAGACCTGTTGAAGGTCACTATGATGAAAAATTGTCACTTGCGCCAGTGGCCAAAAAATTATCGGCGTTATTACATCGTGATGTGCCGCTGATTAAAGATTGGCAAATTTACTCAAAATATTTAGCAAGCATTAGTAATTCCCCTCCAGAGGAGGGGTGGATGCCGCAGGCAGACGGGGTGGTTGAACCCATTGTAAAACCAGGTAATATTGTCTTGCTAGAAAACATCCGCTTTTGCGTCGGCGAAGAAAAAAACTCCCCAGAACTCTCCAAAGCCTTAGCCGCTCTCTGCGATATTTTTGTGATGGATGCTTTTGCCACCGCGCACCGCGCGCAAGCCTCCACCGCTGGCGTCACGAAGTATGCAAAAGTAGCCTGCGCAGGCCCTCTCTTAGAAAAAGAATTACACGCGATCGATGCGATTTTAAAAGCGCCCAAGCGGCCACTGCTCGCCATTGTAGGCGGTTCAAAAGTTTCGAGCAAATTAACCATTCTGCGATCGCTGCTTGAAAAAGTGGATACGCTGATTGTTGGTGGTGGTATCGCCAATACTTTTATTGCAGCCTCTGGCATCAAGGTAGGTAAATCTTTAATAGAACCTGATTTAATTTCTGAAGCACGTTCTTTATTAAAAAGCTATGGTGATAAAATCATATACCCGAGTGATTATCGTGTGGCAGAAGAATTTTCCGAAACTGCTGCTGCAAAAATCACGACCACCGTGGAAGACAATGAAATGATTTTAGATATTGGCCCAGAAACGTTAGCGCGCTATGAAAAAATTATTTCAAGTGTTAAAACCATTTTATGGAATGGTCCCGTCGGTGTGTTTGAATTCCCTGCTTTTGAAGAAGGCACCAAAGGCCTTGCAATCAGTATTGCTAACAGTTCCGCGTTCAGTGTCGCCGGCGGCGGTGATACTTTATCGGCCATTGATAAATATAGTCTTGAAAAAAAACTCTCTTACATTTCTACCGGCGGCGGCGCTTTCTTAGAATGTATTGAAGGAAAAATTTTACCCGCCATTGCGGCCTTAGAGGAAAAATCATGAAACCCATTAAACATACCAAAATCGTGGCTACCTTAGGGCCTGCGAGTTCAGACTTAGACACGATCACAAAAATGATTGCGGCAGGCGTCAATGTAGTGCGCCTCAATTTTTCACATGGCATCGAGGCCGATCATGTGAATAGAGCCAATCTCGTGCGTCAAGCATCAAAAAAATTAGGGGTAGAAGTGGCCATCTTAGCGGACTTACAAGGCCCGAAAATTCGCATTGCCAAATTTAAGAACAAACAAATTATACTCGCAGATGGCGCAGCATTTATTTTAGATGCCGATTTAGCGACTGACGCAGGCGATGAAAACAGTGTGGGGATTGATTATAAAGAGCTCCCTAAAGATCTGACTTCAGGGGATACATTGCTTTTGGATGATGGTCGTATTGTATTTACCGTGGATAAGATTTCCGGCAACAAAATTTTTTGTACCGTGAAAGTTGGCGGCATTTTATCCAATAACAAAGGGATCAACAAACTCGGCGGTGGACTCTCTGCTGAAGCCCTCACGGATAAAGATAAAGTCGACATGCAGATTGCGATTAAACTGAACGCCGATTATATGGCCATTTCTTTTCCACGTACGGGCGAAGATATGCGTTACGCCAGAGAACTCATGACCTCTTATGGCGGCACTGCGGGCCTCGTGGCGAAAATTGAACGCGCTGAAGCGATGGAAGTGCTCGATGATATCATTATGGCCTCTGATGCCGTGATGGTCGCACGCGGTGATTTAGGCGTAGAAATTGGGGACGCACAATTACCCGCAGCACAAAAGCGCATCATTGGTCGCGCGCGCGCTTTAGATAAAGCGGTCATCACTGCTACGCAAATGATGGAAACCATGATTGAAAATAGCATTCCCACACGCGCAGAAGTGTTTGATGTGGCCAATGCCACACTCGATTATACTGATGCCGTGATGCTCTCTGCAGAAACGGCCTCTGGCAAACATCCGGTATTGGTGGTCGAGGCCATGTCGCGCATTTGTATTGAAACCGAAAAAACACCTGAGATGAAAATTTCAAAGCATCGCGTGGAATGTTTTTTTAATGCGATTGATGAAACGATTGCGATGGCAGCCATGTACGCCGCGAACCATACTAAAATTAAAGCGATCGTTTCCATTACGCAAAGTGGATATACACCGCTTTTAATGTCTCGCATTAAAACGGGACTTCCCATTTATGCAATGAGCAGCAATGCCAGCACGCTTCGTAAAGTCGCGCTTTATCGCGGTGTCTATGGTGTGCCTTTTTCTTTAGAGGGCGTCGATCATGTGAATGTCGTTGAGCGCGTACTCACGACTTTATCAGAAGAAGCCTTGGTGAAAAAAGGCGATTGGGTATTATTAACCTACGGCGATTTTGTCGGTGTGGGCGGCTCAACCAATACGCTTAAAATTGTCGAATTGCTTTGAAATGTAGAGACGGGATTCATCGCCTTTGTCTAATAAAAACGGGAGCATTGCTCCCGTTTTTATTATTGGGTAAAGATTACAAATTATATTTTTTGCGTAAGTCTTTGAACGTGCCATCTTTTTGCATGGCTGTTAAAGCGCCGTTAATTTGTGTTAAGAGTTCAGTATTGCCTTTGGCTACAGCAATGCCTACACCGTTACCAAAATAGCGTACATCACTTAACGGTTGACCCATAATGACGTAGCCTTTATTGTTACTCAGCCAATTTTTAGCCATCGCAGTATCTGCCATTACAGCATCGATATTGCCTTTCACCAAAGCAGCAAAAGCAGCATCTTCATTTTCATAAAGAACGATAGAATTATTTTTGCCATAATTGGTTTGCAAGTAATTTTGGAAGGTAGTGTTTTTTACTGCGCCTAAACGAAGCCCTTTTAAGTATAAGGGATTTTTTGCCGCATAGGGCTGCGCTACTTTTTGTGAAGCCACAAAGCTTGCGGTGGTCACATAATAAGAATTACTAAAGCTCACAATATTTTGGCGAGCTGCGGTAATGCTGATGGTTGAAATAGCGGCATCAATCTTTTGGTTATTGAGCGCAGTGAACAAGAGGTCGAAATCTATATTCACAAATTTACACTCTTTATTCAAGCGTGAACAAAGTGCATTGGCTACATCCATATCAAACCCTTGATATTTATTGTTTTGTAAATATTCAAAGGGTGCATAGGTTGCAGCAGTGCCGAACGTTAAGGTGTCATCATTGGTATTGGCCATTCCCATGGTGGTCAAGCCCAAGAGTATTGCAAGTGCAATAATTTTTGATCGTAATTTCATAACTGTCTCCTCATGACTAATAGTTATTGTGATTTCATTATAGCCCAAAATACCATACAGTGCCTAAAATAGGGTACAATGAAAATATGAGTACTGGCATACGCATTATCGCAGGAGAATTCAAAGGCAGAAAATTGACGGTGCCTGAGGAAAAGGGCCTTCGTCCTACGGGTGCGCGCATTCGCACCACTTTATTTGATTGGTTATCTCCCGTGATTAGGGGAAAGTGTTGTTTAGATTTATTTGCGGGCAGTGGCGCGCTAGGATTTGAAGCACTTTCTCGTGGCGCGGCATCTGTTAATTTTATTGATAATAATGCAGCTGCTATTCGTCATTTACAAAAAACCGCAGATGCTTTTCATTGTGTGGATCGTGTTCACATTATTCAAGCTAAAATGCCTGGCATATTAAAAACAACAGCACCTTTTGATATTGTTT
>JBILMY010000037.1:0-8343 GCA_044375265.1 Gammaproteobacteria bacterium
CATGTTATCATCAATCCCATTACGGTTATCACACCCACTGGACAAGATCCTATCATTATCGGCAGTTCTGTTGGAACACTGACGGTTAATAATGTCACCCTAACGAACGGAAATATTTTTGTTTTATTGTCGGATGGCAGTCAAAATTCGGACATCCGTTTAAGCAATAATAGCGTCACTTTACCCACCTTAAGTTCTACAACTGTATCTATTAATCCTTTAAGTTTCAATGGCGCTATTGTTATCCGGATGAGCTCCTCTACTTCCTCTACCGTGAACGTCAGTGGAAATACGATTGAAATAGGCAGTGGAAACACACTACCCAGCAAAGCGTATGGTATCTACTTGGCCTCTGCAGCTGTCTCTTTAAATGATACTTCACAAATGGCTATCACAGGGCTTGAAAATAATAGCATTTATATAAAAGGTACAACTACAGATGCTGAAAGCATCACTCTGGCAGGTATTGCGCTATTAAATACAGGTACCACTCAAACTATTACGGGCAATATTTCTAACAACAAATTTACGGTAGGGGATATTAGTTTATCCGGCCCTACCACTAAAGATCTCGACATCAAAGGTATTTGGATCGGCAACGGCGGTACACAAAAAATTACAGGCAATATTGACAATAATAATATCGCTATTGGAAATATTATCCTCGAGGGCGGAGAAGGCAAAAATCCCATTGCAGCTACCCTAAAAGGCATTGCTATTACGGGAATCAAAGACGGATTACAAAACGCAACGCTGACTTTTACGGGCAATATCAATGACAATACCATTGATATAGGCGAGACTGAAATCACCGGACCCACCTTTATCAAAACAGAAACTTCTGAGGAACCTGTGACAGTTTCTTTGGACTTCCAAGGCATTGTGGTTGAAGCAGAAGAAACAACACAAAACTTCACGGGCGAGCTTTCTTATAATGAAATCACTATCGGTGATGCGACTGTGACAGGCGGTTCAATTACTATTGAAAACCCTGAGGTAACAGGCGAAGTTGTTACAGAAAGTACGCTGGAAGGCATTGTACTGAAAAACACCGAAGGCTCACAAACCTTAAACTTCAGCGATTTTAGTCATAACGACATTGAATTCGGCAATTTAGAAACAATAGGAGGCAGTGCAATAGGCGATAATGCCACCTCAAAAGCAGGCTTAACGGTGCGTGGAATTGCAGTTATCAATAAGAATACATCAGCTAATGATATCCTCCAACTTATTAGAGGTGACTTCAATAATAACACCGTTAATACCGGAACCATGGGTATTTCCACCGGCAGTACGACAGTGAGTGACGGCAATAATAGCGCTGACATTGTTTTTGAAGGTATTGTGCTTCGCAATGAGAGCGGCCAAGGGTCAGCAGTACAGGGCTTTCTCGGCAACTTACAAGATAACCTCATAAATACGGGTGCTATTGTTAAAGTAGCATCTACAACTGACCTTGGGACTAACGCCACTGTTTCAGGAATTTTTCTCAGTAATGATACAGGAACGCAAGAATTTACGGGCAACATCGCAGACAATAGTATTGCGTTAGAAAGTAATACTGGGGGTGATGCCACAGGGATTGTTTTACAAAATAATGCTGGAGAAATGATTTTTGACGGGAATATTGTCGATAATGTCATTGAACTGGGCGATACCAGTGGCGGCACCAGCACCGGTATTTTCCTTCAGAATGATCTGAGCTCTACACAAGATATTACGGGAAATATCAATACTAATACTATTACCATAGGAAATTTGAGTGAAGGCGCTACAGGTACAGGCCTAAACATAACCAATGCTATGGGCGCACAAACGATCACAGGAAATATCAGCAATACCATCACTTTTGGAAATATTACCGATAGCACTGCCAAAGGAATAACAGTAGACAATAGCGCTTCTGCTAACGATGGTACTCAAACCCTTACAGGCGACATGACCGAAAATGAAATCAGCTTTGGCAATGTTTCTGTGACTACAGGCGAATCGACAGTTTACGGCCTCTCTTTCTCTAATGGAAATTATGGCGCAATAGCCACTCAAACCGTGGAGGGCAATTTATCCAATAATACTGTCACCTTTAATCAAACGACCACGCCCACTAGCGATATCATCCTCAAGGGCTTTTATTTTGAAAATGAAACAGGTAATACTGTACCCGCCACACAATCGGTTACGCAAGGTTTCTATGGCAATACAGTCACTGCTCCTAGTTATTTAAGCTCGCGCTATGTGTTTAATAATGTAGGAACTACACCTGGAACAATAACGATCGTGATTGGCAATGGTGCAACGACTGGAACACCAGAGCAATTACTGGAAGAGTTTTCAACACAAAATAATACCACTTCTGATAATGTACAATTGGAAGGGAATACAAATAACATCACCTTTGCTGCGGAAGCTGAATGATGAAAACCTTCTCCGCTTATCTTGAATTGACTAAACCGCGCGTGGTGCTGCTGATGCTCATCACGGCCTGGGTGGGTATGGGGCTTTCTGGCGGTGGACCATTATCGCTGTGGATTTGGGGAACACTCGGCATTGCTTTTTTAGCAGGCGCTGCTGCGACCTGTAATCACATCATCGATAAAGAGATTGATGAAAAAATGCAGCGCACACAATATCGCCCGCTACCCCAAGGTACGCTCTCCACCAAAAATGCGTTTCTCTTTGCACTCATTATCGGCGTCATTGGATTTTGTATTTTATGGCTTGGCACCAATGCACTCACGGCTTGGCTTACCGCCGCAGCATTGATAGGTTACGCAGTTATCTACACCATTTTTTTAAAGCGCCGCACGCCGCAAAATATTGTCATTGGTGGACTTGCCGGCGCGCTGCCGCCGCTTCTGGGCTGGACGGCCATGACAGGCAACATCAACCCGGAAGCTTTAGTGCTCGTCATGATTATTTTTTTATGGACGCCGCCACATTTTTGGGCGCTCGCCATTTATCGGCATGAAGAATATGCCAAGGCCGCTATTCCCATGCTGCCCATTACGCACGGTATTGCCTTTACCAAAAATGCTATTATCATTTATACGCTGCTTTTAATCATTGCCACCACGCTACCTTTTTTACTGATGGACAATGGCCTTTTTTATTTGCTGGCCAGCACGGTACTGAATATTATTTTTTTATATTATGTGCTGCGCTTAAAATTCAGTGACGATTTACGCTGGGGCATGAAAACCTTTCGCTATTCTATTATTTATTTGTTTGCACTCTTTATTATTTTATTGGTGGATTACTATTTATTTTAAAAACAGAAAATTCCCCCTTAACAAGGGGGGATAAATCGGCACTTTATTTTCACTTCTCCCCTTGCGGGAGAAGTCGAGCAACCGAAGGTTGCGAGGATGAGGGGTACTTAATTAAATTATTCCACCCCTCACCCTGCGCTTACAGCGCAGACCTCTCCCGCAAGGGGAGAGGTGAGTTTAATTATTACAAATATTAGAGGGTTTTTTATATGCAAAAACAACGCAGAAACATTGTCATCACCGTTATCATTTTATTCGCCATCGTCGCCAGCGTTGTCGGTCTCTTTGCCTATCAGCAATGGAAAACGCATAAGCAAATTTTGGATGAATTTCAAGCGACCGTTTTAACCCCGCCGCGCGCAGTTGGGCCTTTTATGCTTAAAAATAAAGCCGGAAAAATATTTTCACAAAGCGATCTATTGGGTCATTACAGCTTATTGTTTTTTGGCTATACGCGCTGCCCCGATATTTGCCCGACGACGCTCAGTACTTTAAATCAAGTGCTGCAGCAATTGCGATCGCAAGGTATCACACTGCCGCAAGTCGTTTTTATTTCGCTCGATCCTGCGCGCGATGATACGCCTTATTTACAAGAATACGTACATTATTTTAATCCACTCTTTAAAGGCGTGACAGGAACGCCGGCGCAGATTGATGCCCTCACCCGCGATCTGGGGATTGCTTTCATGAAAGTCAACGCCAATGGTTCACTCTATCAAGGCAAGGATAAAAATTATTTAGTCGATCACAGCGGCGCGGTTTTACTCATCAATCAAAGTGGGCAGCTGCGCGCTATTTTTCAAATGCCGCATACCAGCGCGCAAATGAGTAAAGAGCTTGCTTTCTTGCTGCGGTGATTTTATACTTGCTTTGAATCACCTCTCCCCTTGCGGGAGAGGTCTGCGCGATTAGCGCAGGGTGAGGGGTAATACTTGATTCAACCACCCCGTCCGCTTCGCGTCCACCCCTCCTCTGGAGGGGAATTAAAAAATTATTTACCTTTGGAGACACTTATGATAAAAAAAATACTCGTTGCTTTCATGGCACTCACCTTCTCTTCCCTCACCTTAGCAGCTTCCCTGGCTTCGCAAACCGTGCAAATCAGTAATGCTTATGTACGCGGCATGCCGAGCGGCAGTCAAACCACCGCCGTTTTTATGGATCTGCAAAACACGGATAAAGTGCGCCATCGCTTAATTGCCGGATTTACCACGGTAGCGCAGCAAGTTCAATTGCATCGTACTGTCACCTTTGATCAAAATGGCAAACCTATCGTTGGCATGCGTCAAATCGCTTATATCAATTTACCGGCAGGAAAAACGGTTTCTCTTCATCCTGGCGCTTACCATGTGATGCTCATTGGATTATTCCCCGCATTTTTTAATAATGAAACAGTTTCCGTGACATTATTATTTGATGATGGTAGTTATACTACGATTTCTGTGCCAGTGAAAAAAGGGTAATGTCTTGAACCTTGATTAAACTGATTAAACGGATTCACTATGATTTTTCACCTCTCCCCTTGTGGGAGAGGTCTGCCCACGGGGCAGGGTGAGGGGTATACACGATTCAACCACCCCGCCCTTCGGGCACCCCTCCTCTGGAGGGGAATTATTTCAAATTAGGAAAAACATGACCCTATATAAAACCCTTCTTCTCATCTTCCTCGGCGCTGGCATCGGCGGAACGCTGCGTTATGGGTTCACGCAATTGGCACATACGCTGCTGCCTATGCCCTTTCCCATCGGCACCTTTCTCATCAATATCACAGGCTCCTTTGCCATGGGTTATTTATTTTTGTGGGTCATCGATAAAACAGGCCATGTCTCCCTCCTATGGCGATCATTTTTGCTCGTGGGGATTTTAGGCGGTTATACAACCTTCTCTTCTTTTTCCATGGACAGCTGGGTGTTGATTGAAGAAGGCCGTTATTGGCTGGCAGTCCTTTATATTAGCGGCAGTGTGATATTATCTTTACTGGCCACGTTTATGGGTATGTGGCTTTTTAGGCGCTAATGATGACACAAAAAATCAGCATCATCGTTGCCATGGAGAGACGTAAAGGCATGGGTAAAAATAATCATTTGCCTTGGACGATGCCAGCGGACTTAGCCTATTTTAAAAAAATGACCCTGGGCAAACCCATTCTCATGGGACGCAACACCTATGAATCAATGGGCAGGCCTTTACCGAAGCGACAAAATATTGTATTGACACGTGATCACAATTATTCTCCTGCCGAAGGCGTGTTTGTTTTTGACTCCTTGGAAAAAGCTTTGGCTGCTTTTCAAGAGGCGCCTGAAATTATGCTGATTGGCGGCACTGAAATTTTTCGACGCGGCCTTTCACTCGCCACTGATTTGTATATCACGCATATTGATGCCCTTTGTGATGCCGATACTTTTTTTCCGGAATATGATTTAACACAATGGAAACTCATGTGGGAAGAAGCGCATACAAAAGATGAAGCCAATCCCTTCAATTATCGCTTTTGTCATTATCAGCGCCTTCCCGTCATTCCCGCGCAGGCGGGAATCCATTAAGCCTATGATTATTCGTTACTTTGAAAGTTTACAAGACTACCAAACCATTTGGCAATCCATGCAAGATTTTTGCAAACAACGTACAACTGATACCGAAGATGAATGCTGGTTTTTAGAACATCAGCCTGTTTTTACTTTAGGGCAAGCAGGAAAGCAGGAACACATCCTCAATTTGCATGACATTCCTTTAGTGCAAAGTGATCGGGGAGGGCAGATTACTTATCATGGGCCGGGACAGCTTATGCTCTATTGTTTATGGGATATTAAGCGAAAAAAATTAAATAGTCGCCAATTAGTTGAAACAGTAGAAAATAGTCTTATCACACAACTGGCAAGCTACGAATTATCTGCAAAGGCAAATAGAGAAAATCCAGGAATTTATATTGATGAAAAAAAAATTGCCTCTATTGGATTTCGCATTACCAAAGAAGGTTATAGTTATCATGGCGTGGCTATCAATATTGATAATGATTTAATGCCATTTTCTTACATTCATCCCTGCGGGATAAAAAATCAGACGATGACTTCACTTCAAGCAGAAGGTATAAAAATGAGTTGTAAGAAATTTGCAGAGGATTTTATAAGACTATAATGGATTCCCGCCTGCGCGGGAATGACGAACCAAAGGCAGCGCCCTTTCGGCGCGGTAACTTGAACGTACAAAAGGGCCCGCTACCACTTCTAAAAATCCGAACGCCAGCGCTTTGTCACGAAGGGCATTAAATTCCTCTGGTGACACATAACGATCCAGCGGTAAGTGATTAAGCGTGGGACGTAAATATTGGCCTAAGGTCACGATATCCACGAAGGCGGAAATTTCTTTGAGCGTGACTAACACTTCTTCATCCGTTTCTCCTACCCCGAGCATTAAACTCGTTTTGGTGAGAATATGGGGATAAGTTTTTTTCGCGTAGCGCAGCATATCGAGGGTTTGGGTGTACCCTGCTTTTTTATCGCGGACTACATGCGTCAAGCGCTCGACAGTTTCTAAATTTTGTGCAAAAACGGCAATGCCTGATGCTGCTAAAATATCAATGGCGGCAGTGTCACCTTGAAAATCAGGTGTTAAAGCTTCTACCGCCGTATTAGGATTTTTGGCTTTGATGGCTTTGACGGTGCTGGCAAAATGCATTGCGCCGCCATCGGGTAAATCATCTCTATCCACGGACGTAATCACGACATATTGCAGGCCCATTTCAGCCACCGTATCAGCCGCTTTTTCGGGTTCATCTGCATCGAGCCATCCTTTGGGATTCCCGGTGTCCACCGCGCAGAATTTACAGGCTCTGGTGCACACACTGCCCATGATCATCAGTGTTGCAGTTCCTGCCGACCAGCATTCTTGGATATTGGGACATTTGGCTTCTTCACAAACCGTATGCAATTTTTTTTCATGCACCCTGTTTTTGACTGCTTCGAATTTTTCAGTATGCTGATAAGGCTGCTTTAACCATTCGGGTTTTTTAGCATGCGGAATATGAGAGTAGCGGCCGCGCGGCAATCCATCATAAATGGCTTTAATGCCTTCTTCGTTGACGTATTTTTGGCCGCTTGTTTGCTCATTGGCAACCACAATAGGAATGTTTTTAAAACGTAAGGTCATGAAGGGAGAATAGCATAAGGCACGCAGCATTGACAAGCCTGAAAAAAGCTTTATAATTCAAGCTCGGTATGCATAAAGAATATATTATTAGTACAAGATTATTTACCGGTAAAGATTTTGTTAAAATCGAGATCGCACGCTTTGATCAATACGAACAAGCGAAATCCTTTTTTCTTACACTTCCCAAAAAAATTAAAACCACTTTTACAGAAGAAAATATCCATGAAAAATTTCATATAGAGAACCAAGATATTCCTGCAGATTTTAAATTAGATCAAACAGTTATTTCGATGGAAATAACCGCACAAAAAACATTAGGATTATTTGGATTACGCCACCCCGCTAAAAACCCTCCTTTTTTTACACATGGGCTACAAGCTTGGTATTTGGAAACGATAGAAACTCCTGTGCAAAGGGTTCCCAGCTACATTCACCCTATGAAAAAAATAAAACCCAATCCTTCTAAAGAGGACGACATCGTTCCTCACATTTTATAAGGCCAATAAGGCCCGACTCATAATTTTTTTCTCTTTCAATAAGTCTTGTAAACTATACCGCAATAATCGCTTGGATTCTTTCAAACTCACTTCATCGGATAAATTTCCCTGATGCAAATCGAGTAAGCTTTTGCCACGAAAAACAAGCGGCGTTTCAATATCAGGCGCCGGTACTGGCAGAAATCCTTGATGAAAAACATAGTGTGCCGCAGGATCGATAAGCGTATTTTCTTTAAATACTTGCGTCAAGGGTAATCCATATCCTAGTGCATCGAGTAAATCCCGCTCAAATAAACGCAAGTGGGCTTCAGACAATGCTCCTGCGCTCAACTCTTGAATTAAGTGTGTATAGCGTTCAAACAGATGAGGGTAAGGTTCATGCTCTTCCAGCAGATGATACAGCAGTTCATTAAGATAAAAAGCATAAGCCA
>JBILMY010000038.1:0-8237 GCA_044375265.1 Gammaproteobacteria bacterium
TAATGCAAGAAAATCTCGGTTGGTCTGTGCCTGTGAAAAATTATTATTATTGGGTGCGTGGCATTCCTGCGCCACATCTGCCCTATCAAAAAACAATGGATCGCTATCATCATATTCAAACCCTATCGCAGCAAGGCTGGCGTATTGATTACTTATCTTATCAGTCTTATCAAGGCATTGATATTCCGCGTAAAATTCGCTTACGCTACGGTAAACTTACTCTTCTTTGGGTGACGCAATTATGGCAGTCTTAACACTGAAAGCCCTGGCGCCTGCCAAACTCAATCTCTTTTTACATATCACAGGACAACGAGAAAACGGCTATCACGAACTGCAAACTGTCTTTCAATTTTTATCCTATTTTGATGAAATCACTTTTTCAGAGCGTATGGATAAAAATATCGAAGTCAATGGAAAAATTCCAGGCATTGCTGACCAACAAAATTTAGTCTTTCGCGCAGCCAAATTGATAGGCGAATATGCCAAACCCAAACGAGGTATTGATATTGTTCTAAAAAAGAACATTCCTATTGGCGGCGGACTCGGCGGAGGCAGCTCTGACGCCGCTACCACCCTCTTGGCCCTTAACCAATTGTGGGATATTGGAATGAATGAAACAGAATTATTAAGCCTAGGATTAACCTTAGGCGCCGATGTACCGGTGTTTATTAAAGGAGAGGCTTGCATCGCTGAAGGGATTGGAGAAATTTTAACACCAATAACCCTTTTTGAGCCTTGGTTTATCGTATTAATCCCCCCTATTTCAGTCTCTACCGCCGAGATTTTTTTCCATAAAGACTTGACAAGAAATACGAAAAAAGCGATAATAACACCCAGTTCTGTTGCCTCGTTTATCCGTCGTGGAGAGAATGATTGCCAGCCAGTCGCAGTTTCTTTATACCCCAAGATTGATGAAGCTTTATCTTGGCTGGATAAATTTTCCCCCGCGCGGATGACAGGAACAGGCTCCTGTGTGTTTGCGGCTTTTGAATCGGAATCAGAAGCCGTGAGCATACTTAAAGGCGCCCCTTTTCAAGGCTTTGTTGCCCAAGGTCTTAATTACTCTCCTTTAAAAAAATCTATTTTCTTACTTGAATAATTTCATTTTTTCTGCGATAATACTTCACTTTACATTACGATGATCACATTGGGACGTCGCCAAGCGGTAAGGCACGGGGTTTTGATCCCCGCATTCGTAGGTTCGATCCCTACCGTCCCAGCCATTTTTAAGCTATGATAAAAAACATCAAGTTATTTTCAGGTAGTTCTAATCCCGCCCTTGCGCAGGCGATTGCAGTACAGCTTTGCATTCCTCTGTCCAACGCTGATATCGGCCGTTTTAGTGATGGCGAAATTCTCGTCAAAATTAATGAAAATGTTCGGGGTCGAGAAGCCTATATTATTCAATCCACCTCAAATCCTGCCAACGAGCATTTAATGGAGCTGGTGTTAATGATTGATGCCCTACGACGGGCATCTGCAATAAAAATTACTGCTGTTATTCCCTATTTTGGTTATGCAAGACAAGATAGGCGTATTCGTTCGGCAAGGGTACCTATCAGTGCACGTGTTGTCGCCAATATGCTGGCTTCTGCAGGCGCTGATCGCGTTGTCACTGTCGACTTACATTCAGAACAAATTCAAGGTTTTTTTGATATCCCTGTCGATAACGTCTATGCTACCTATACCATGTTCAAAGATATCTTTGAACGAAATATACAAAACCCTGTAGTGATCTCACCGGATGTGGGGGGTGTCGTGCGCGCACGTGCCATTGCCAAACGCTTAAATCATTCAGATCTTGCGATTATCGATAAACGCCGCCCTAAAGAAAATGAAGTGGAAATCATGAACATTATTGGCGACGTGAAAAATCGTCACTGCATTATCACCGATGATATCGTCGATACTGCAGGCACCTTGTGTTCAGCGGTCAAAGCCTTAAAAGATGCGGGGGCAAAAACAGTGACGGCATATGCTATTCATGCAGTGTTATCCGGCAAAGCCATTGAAAATATTGAAAACTCTGTACTGGATGAACTCGTGGTCACCGATACGATTCCTCTGTCAGAGGCTGCAAAAAAGTGCAGTAAAATACGGGTGTTAAGCGTTGCAGAACTCTTAGCACAAACCTTAGTGCGGATCAATGAAAAAGGATCCGTCAGCTCCCTATTTGATTAATCATGTTATCACCTGAAGAACAGTTGGCACTCATTGAACAAGGCACTGATGAAATCCTTGTTAAAAGTGAACTCCTTGAAAAACTCAAAGAAAACCGTCCTTTACGCATTAAATTAGGCGCTGATCCCACGGCGCCCGATCTGCATTTAGGTCACGCTGTTGTCTTAAAAAAAATGCAAGCGTTTCAAAAGCTTGGCCATGAAGTCAATTTTTTGATCGGCGATTTTACGGGCATGATTGGCGACCCAAGCGGTAAAAATGTGACCCGTCCGCCTTTATCCAAAGAAGAAGTGTTAGCCAATGCCAAAACCTATGAAACGCAAGTTTTTAAAATCTTAGATCCAGCCAAAACCAAGATCGTGTTTAATTCATCGTGGATGAAAATAAAATCACCCGAATTTATGTTACAACTCGCCGCGCGCGAAACTTTCGCTCGTATGCTGGAACGTGAAGATTTTACTCAGCGCTATAAAACAGGCCAGTCGATTGCGCTTCATGAATTTATGTATCCGCTCTTGCAAGGCTGGGATTCGGTGGAAATGAAAACCGATGTGGAATTGGGCGGTACTGATCAAAAGTTTAATTTACTCATGGGCCGCACATTACAAAAACAAGTGGGGCAAGCCCCACAAACGGTTCTTATGATGCCGCTGTTAGAAGGCCTTGATGGCGTGAAAAAAATGTCAAAGTCGCTCGGCAATTATATTGGGCTTGCCGACAGTTATGATGAGATGTTTGGTAAAATTATGTCAATTTCCGATGAATTGATGCTGCGTTATTATCAGCTTGTGCTAAGTTACTCTGAAGCAGATATTCGTTATCTGCAAAAAGAAATGCAAGAGGGCAAAAATCCCCGCGATTGTAAAATTGAACTTGCGCAAAAAATTATTACAGAATATCATGATAAAGCATCAGCAGAAAGCGCCGCAGCAAATTTTATTGCCCGTTTTTCGCGCAGTGAAATTCCTGAAGATATAGAAGAAAAAACTTTATTCGTCGAAACAGATTCCCTGCCTTTAGCACAGATACTGAAACAATCTGGCTTGACATCGAGTACTTCAGAAGCCAATCGCGCCATTGACGCTGGCAGCGTTAAAATTGATAGTCAAAAAATTACCGATCGCGCCCTTACTATCCCCTGCCCTTCGATGCATATTTATCAAGTGGGTAAAAGACGTTTTTTGAAAATTCAGTTAGAAAAAATATCTTACGATAAACATAAAAAATATCCTGATGTACCAATTATTGGTTAGTTGCTTAAGCTATACCCACTTCACCTCAAGAAACTTTGCTTCGTCATTCCCGCGTAGGCGGGAATCCAGTAGATAATGCAGTATGTGCTGAGGTACTTTATGGATGCCCGCCTACGCGGGCATGACGCCAACAAGAAATTTTTTTTGTATCTTGAAGTCCATTAACTATATAAATTTATTGATTCGCTCTTACTAAATCTTCCTTTGTATTAATTTCCTGCCCGGGAATCACGCTCGCTTCTGCCGCCACAATCGAATAACCATGCCAGAGCACCCGAAGTTGCTCTAACATTTCTTCATTTTCTAAAGGCGATGGCGTAAGTGAAATATACTGTTTAATAAATTCAGGACGATATGCATACAGCCCAATATGCTGATGAAAACGGGATAAATCGATGCGCTTTGGATTTTTGGCAAAATCATCACGCTGCCAGGGAATGGTGGCGCGGCTAAAATAAAGAGCGCGCTTATGTTTATCTAGCACGATTTTTACAGCATTCGGGTTAAAAATATCGGCTTCATCGATAAAAGGAATATAGAGTGTCGCCATGGGAAAATCAGGGTTATTTTCTAAACAGCTTGCAACTTCATTCACCAGCACACTTTGCAAAAAAGGCTGATCGCCTTGAAAATTGATGATGATATCTTCACTGCCATAACCACGTGCTTCCACGACTTCGGCAATACGTTCGGTTCCCGATTCATGGGGTTTGTCTGACATAAAGACGTCCGCGCCTAATGCTTTCACCACATCTGCAATGCGTTCATCATCCGTTGCCACCACCACAGAGTCGACATTGGCCGCAATGGCTTTTTCATAAACCCATTGAATCATAGGCTTGCCTTGAATAAGTGCTAATGGCTTGGCGGGTAGCCGTGAAGAGCCGTATCTTGCAGGAATAATCACATGTCGCATAATAAAATCCCTATTAGATTCTTTGTTACCCACGTCAAAATGGGGGGTTATAAAACTTTGCAGTGCTTTATGGATTCCCGCCTGCGCGGGAATGACGAATGAGTATATCTTAAAAAATGCTGGAAAAAAAGCGCTTGACTTTTTTGTCAAAAAAGGTACAATTTCTCACCCTATTTTTTAAATAACCCAGGAATCCCGTTTTAATGAACAGCAACTCTCTCGATACCAACCACTTGACCATTGTCCCTGAAAATAATGGGACTTCTGAAGCGCTCAGCACGTACGTGGCCAAAGCCATGAAGCATTATTTTTCTCACTTAGATAAAGAGACGGCTGCTTGTGATGTCTATGATTTTTTGATGCGACAAGTCGAGCCCCCTTTGTTAAAAGAAACCCTGGTTTTCTGCAGAGGTAATGAATCGAAGGCTTCCACTATTTTAGGCATCAGCCGCGGGACCTTGCGAAAAAAATTAGCACACTATAAAATTAGCTCTAAGCAGACCAAAATTTCTTCGTATGTCTTTAAAAGAGGAGTCAATGATGAATAAAGTCCTTCCTATCCATAGCGTTATTAGTCAAACCTTTTCAACGTATTTTAGCGTATATAAAAAAGTTTTTGGCTACACTTTTTTAATGGCCCTTGCAGGGGTGCTTGTAAGCCTTGCCTTAACGCCTAAAGTCTCTATGGTCAATGCCCTTCCCGTCAGTTTGATATGTTTAGCGGCATTGATTGTGGGCCTCATTTTATTTTTAACGGCGTATATTACGCTTGTTAAGCGTATTGCGGCATCTGTCAATGGAACGCATGCGCATTTTTCTTATGGGCAAAGCTTTGGCTATTTTTGGAAAACAATAGGCGGCGGCATTTTTTTCTTTGTCTCCGTGGGAATTGCCATGCTATTTTTTGTATTACCTGGCATTTTTTTGGCAGTCTCTTTATGCATTTATCTGCCTTTTCTCATTTCAGAAAATAGACCTATTTTCAAAGGCTGGAGAGACTGTATTGCACTGGTGTGGGGCAGTTGGTGGAAAACTTTATTGCTCTGCTTATTTAGCCTCTTACTCATCGCAACGGTATTTTCTTTCTTGTTTGTTGTCTCAGGTTTTATTTTAGCTTTTACCACGGAATTTTTCTATATCAAGGTCGCGGCTATGCTGAGCGGCTTTATTGCAAGACTGATTTTTGCGCCTTTCGTGATTAGCTTTGCCTTAGTCTGGATTAAAGCTTTGTCGGTGGCTGAAAAACACGCATAAATAAAAAGGAACGATTGAACGCCATCGCCCTGCTTTTTGCGGGGCGAGTACTTTTTGAAGGACGTAACGCAATAGCCAAGGAATGCTTTTACCCGTTTTTGCTAAGGATTCTTGCAAAATAAGCCCTACTGCATAGATATCATCTGTTTTAGCAGGAGCTTCTTTAGCCAAGAGTTCAGGGCTGGCATAACGCGGTGTTAAACTCACCCAAGCATCGATTGCTGAATAATAACCTATATCCAATAACATGAGTTTCCCTGTTTTCAGAATAAAGCAATTGCTGGGTTTGAGATCATAATGCAAAATATTGCGGCGGTGAAGATAAGCCACTGCAGAAAGCAAATCTAAAAAATGACGTTTTGATAAAGAAGCATGCTGTAAATAATCTTGGCCATTTTCACCTTCATAATAAGGCATTACAACTGTCGGCTTTCCCTCATACATAAAGTAATCTTTGACCTTGATAATATGGGGATGAGAAAGGCCAGAAAGCTGCTGATATTGCGCTTGGAATACAACGTGCTCTTTTTCATCCTCGCTGATAAGCTGTTTTAAAACGACCCAGGTATTGTCGCGAGTATCCAGCGCTTTATAAAAAAGGGCTTTGTTGGTTTGGGTTAAGAAAGTGATTGACGTGAAATATGACATACTTTTTACCCCTCGCCCTCATCGGGCCCATGGATCCCCGCCTTCGCGGGGATGACGGCGATTAGGCTTGCATCATGGCAAGGCAAGTATCGAGCATGCGATGGCTAAAGCCCGTTTCATTATCATACCAAGAAAAAACTTTTACTTGCTTGCCAATAACTTTGGTTAAACTTAAATCAACAGTTGAAGAGGCAGGGTTGCCATTATAATCAATAGATACCAGCGGTAATGAATTACAGCATAAAACTTTACCATCAGCGGCTTTTTCAATGAGGGCATTGATTTCTTTTACACTGGTTTCTCTAGCGGCTTCAAAAGATAAATCCACTAAAGACACATTGATGGTCGGCACACGAATAGACAATCCATCCAATTTTCCTGCAAGACTCGGCAATACCAGACCTAAGGCGGCCGCTGCGCCGGTTTTAGTCGGAATCATGGATTGCGTGGCACTGCGCGCACGGTGCACATCTGAATGATACACATCGGTTAATTTTTGATCGTTGGTGTAAGAGTGAATCGTGGTCATGAGTCCTGAGACAATCCCTACCGACTCATCCAGCACTTTGGCCAGCGGCGCAAGGCAATTGGTTGTGCAAGAACCATTGGAGACAATCGTATCGCTGGCTGTCAAGATATGCTCATTCACACCAAAAACAATCGTTTTCACATCATTGCCGGCAGGCGCTGAAATCAGCACTTTTTTGGCGCCTGTTTCTAAATGCACCGCCGCTTTTTCTTTCGTGGCAAAAATCCCCGTACATTCAAAGACTACGTCAATATTAAGTTCTTTCCAGGGTAATTTTTTAGGATCTTTTTCAGCAATAATTTTAATTTTATCTTGACCAATCACTAAATGATTATCTTCCACTGATACCGTTTCTTTAAATTTTCCGTGCACACTATCGTATTGGGTTAAATGTGCATTGATGTCTGCCGAACCTAAATCATTGATAGCAACGATTTCAAGATCTTTGGGTCGATCTTCATAAAAAGCGCGTAAAATATTTCTGCCGATGCGGCCGTAACCATTGATAGCGATGCGGATAGTCATTAGTATAAGTCTCCAGTTAAATTAAGGGATTGCATCGCCCCCTTAACAAGGGGGCTGTCGACTCAAGTCGACTGGGGGATTTATTGGCTATAAATGCTATAAAATCTCCCCGTCGGCTACGCCGACACCCCTCTTATTAAGAGGGGAAAAAACCTTGCATAAATTCTACCATATTATTACAATCTTGCCCATGAATAACATTATGGTCTTTGATATTGAAACCATTCCCGATGCCGAGGCAGGAAAAGCTTATTATGGCTTTGAGGGAGAAGATCACAAAACGCTCTCCGAGCTTTTATTTGCCAAACGCAAAGAAGAAACGGCCGATAAAAGTGATTTTTTAAAACATTACTTACAAAAAATTGTCGCTATTTCTGTGGTGCTAAAACAATCTAATCGATTTACTGTATGGTCGCTCGGTGAATTGGACAGCGCAGAACCTGAGCTCTTACAAAAATTTTTTAAAGGCGTTGATCAATATACACCGGTGCTGGTCAGCTGGAACGGCTCTGCTTTTGATTTACCCGTCATTCATTACCGTGCTTTAAAACACGGCATCGTTGGCGAGCGTTATTGGGACAATGGCAATGGCGATAAAGACTTTAAATGGAATAATTATTTGAGCCGTTATCATGAGCGGCACACCGATCTCATGGACGTACTCTCGAGCTACAATAGCCGCGCTGTCACAAAACTCGATGAAATGGCGGTGTTTTTGGGCCTCCCGGGCAAAATGGGGATGGAAGGCGGCAAAGTCTTTGAAGAATATTATAACGGTAATTTGAAACTTATCCGCGATTATTGCGAAACTGATGTGCTTAATACCTATTTTATTTATTTACGCTTTCAATTTATTTCCGGCAAAATATCTGCCTTTCAATATGAGGCCGATAAAAAGCTGGCTTTTGAAACGTTGCGCACCAGTCCAGAG
>JBILMY010000039.1:0-8180 GCA_044375265.1 Gammaproteobacteria bacterium
CCCAGTCGACTTTGTCGACAGCCCCCTTGTTAAGGGGGCACAATATACTTAAGCTAAAGCCTATTCTTGGCGCCCAAAAACTGCTATAATTTCGCCTGTTATTGACTTTTAACTTGGGATAATTCAATTTACCACAATGTCTGAATCTGCTTCTTTTGGGCACTATACGCTTAACTTCGGACCGCAACATCCTGCGGCGCATGGCGTACTTCGCCTCATTTTAGAACTCGATGGCGAAACGGTGGTACGCGCCGATCCGCATATTGGTCTGCTTCACCGTGGTACGGAAAAGCTCGTTGAAACCAAACCTTACCTGCACAGCATCGGCTATATGGACAGACTCGATTATGTCTCCATGATGTGTAATGAACATGCTTATGTGCTGGCGATTGAAAAACTTTTAGGTGTCGATATTCCTATTCGCGCCAAATACATTCGTGTAATGTTCGATGAAATTACCCGTATTTTAAACCACCTGATGCAACTGGGCGCATTTGCCCTCGACAATGGTGCGATGGCCGCTTTTTTATACATGTTTCGTGAACGTGAAGATCTCATGGATGCCTATGAAGCCGTCTCTGGCGCGCGTCTGCACGCAACCTATTATCGCCCAGGCGGGGTGTATCGCGATTTACCCGATACTATGCCGCAATATCAACCGTCCAAATTTCATAAAGGCAGCAGCCTTAAACATAAAAATGAAGACAGAGAAGGTTCGCTTCTGGATTTCTTATGGGCGTTTACCGAGCGATTTCCTAAATGCGTGGATGAATATGAAACGCTGCTAACTGATAACCGTATTTGGAAACAGCGTACCGTGGATATTGGGATTGTCTCACCCGAGCGGGCGCTGCAAAATGGGTTTTCAGGCCCGATGCTGCGTGCTTCCGGCGTTGCCTGGGATATTCGTAAAACCCAGCCTTATGAAGTGTATGAGCGGTTGAATTTTGATATTCCGATTGGAAAGCGCGGTGATTGTTACGATCGTTATTTGGTACGCGTTGCTGAGCTTCGTCAGTCTAATCATATTGTTCGCCAATGTATCGAATGGCTCAAAGGACATCCCGGGCCTGTCATCATTGATAATTATAAAGTCGCGCCGCCCAAACGTGAGGTGATGAAAGAAGATATGGAAGCCATGATCCATCATTTTAAATATTTTACCGAAGGGATTTCTTTACCCGAAGGCGAAGTGTATTCTGCTATTGAACACCCGAAGGGAGAGTTTGGTATCCATTTGATTTCCGATGGTGCCAATAGGCCTTATCGCTTAAAAATTCGCGCGGCGGGTTTTACGCATTTATCATCGCTCGATGAAATGGTGCGTGGCCATATGATTGCAGATGTGGTCTCTATTTTATCAAGCCAAGATATTGTGTTTGGAGAAGTGGACAGATGAGTGATATTCTCAGCATAGAAACAAAATCCACTATTGATCACTGGTGTGCGAAATATCCAGCAGATCAAAAACGCTCAGCGATTTTAGCGTCGCTCACCGCTGTGCAAGATCAAAACGGCGGATGGCTTAACGAAAGTTTATTAGAAGCCGTAGCCACGTATTTGGAAGTTCCCCTTATTTGGGTGAAAGAAGTGGCGACTTTCTACGATATGTATGATTTAGCGCCGACGGGGAAACATAAAATTCGCTTATGCACAAACATTTCTTGCATGTTAAGTGGCGCTGAAAAGATTGCTTGTCACCTCAAAAAAAAGCTCGGCGTCGAATTTGGCGAAACGACGAAAGATGGACTATTTACCCTTAAAGAAGCCGAATGCTTAGCGGGCTGCTGCGGCGCGCCCATGATGCAAGTGGGGCTCGATTATCATGAGCATTTGACGACGGAGAAAGTCGATAAGATTGTTGAGGATTTAAAACAAAAATGAGCATTGCTTTAAATCAAGTTTGTTATCGCACACTGCAATTTGATGCGCCTTGGACGCTTAAAAACTATCAAGCCCTTGGTGGCTACAGCGCCTTTCAAAAAGTGCTTGATAATAAAACCCCCGCGTCAGAAATTATCGATGCGTTAAAATTATCAGCCCTTCGCGGTCGTGGCGGTGCAGGATTTCCTAGCGGTCTTAAATGGAGCTTTATCCGCCGTGATGCCCCTGGGCAAAAATATTTACTTTGCAATGCGGACGAGAGTGAGCCGGGCACGTGCAAAGACAGAGATATCCTTCGCTTTAATCCCCATCAACTTATCGAAGGCATGCTCATTGGTGCTTATGTCATGGGCGTGACCGTGGGTTATATTTATTTACGTGGCGAATTTGGCGGTGAATGTTTTGAACGCTTAGAAAATGCGTTAAAAGAAGCGCGTGACATCGGGATGATGGGCAAAAATATTCAAGGCTCAGGCATTGATATTGAACTGCATGCTACCTTAGGCGCAGGTGCCTATGTCTGCGGTGAGGAAACCGCACTCATGCAATCATTAGAGGGTAAACAAGGTCGTCCACGGTTTAAGCCTCCATTTCCTGCAAACTTTGGTTTATATGGAAGACCGACAACGATCAACAATGTAGAAACTTTTGCGTCTGTGCCTGTGATTTTAGAAAAAGGCGGACAATGGTTTTTAGACTTGGGCAAACCCAACAATGGCGGCGTGAAAATTTTCAGCGTGTCAGGCCATGTTGAAAAACCTGGTAATTATGAAGTGCCACTGGGCCTTCCTTTTAAAGATTTACTGGAACTTGCCGGTGGCATGAAAGATGGGATCCCACTGAAAGCGGTTATTCCTGGTGGAAGCTCCATGCCGGTGCTACCTGCTTCTATCATCATGGAAACCAATATGGATTTTGACAGCCTTTCCAAAGCAGGTTCTGCTTTAGGATCTGGCGCTGTGATCGTGATGAATGAAACAACTCCCATGGTCTCTGTCTCAAGACGCCTTGCCCATTTTTATATGGAAGAATCTTGCGGACAATGTACGCCCTGCCGCGAAGGCACGGGCTGGATGTATCGCATTATTCATCGCATTGAGCATGGGGAAGGTACTCTAAAAGATTTAGATACCTTAAAAAGCGTGGCAGATAATATTGAAAATAATACGATTTGTGCTTTTGGTCCAGGCGCCGCTTGGCCTGTGCAAAGTTTTTTACGCCACTTTCGACATGAATTTGAAGCGTTGATAAAATAAAACGTACATTGTGACAAATTGTATTGATTCTCCCATTTTACTGTCAAAATCTGCTATAACTTCTTTACTCCAAGAAAAATCCATTGCGGTAGATGTTTTTGAAAGTATTGATTCTACCAACGCTTATGTCAAAAAATTTATGGGTGATGAAAAAATTCACGTCTGTGTGGCAGAAGAGCAAACACAAGGCCGCGGACGCTTTAATCGCAGCTGGCATTCGCCCTTTGGGCAAAACATTTATTTTTCCATGCTGTATCCTTTTAAGAAAGACTTACACAAGCTTGAGGGATTAAGTTTTATTGTCAGCGTCTGTTTAGTAAAAACGTTAGAAGCCGTGGCTGAATTTCAAAAACCTTTTAAAATAAAATGGCCGAATGATATTGTCTGTGAGGGTAAAAAATTGGCAGGGATCCTCATCGAAGTGGGAACGAAGATGCAGGGTTATTGCGAGGTTATCATCGGTATTGGCATCAATGTAAATATGAACATTGCGGAAGAAAAAGAAATCACACAAGCCTGGACTTCGCTGCAGCAATTAACAAACCAGTATTTTGATAGAAATCAAATTATAGCAAATTTAATGGACGCTTTAATTGTGGCTTTTGAAAAATTTGCTCAAGAAGGATTATCTCTTTTTTTACGAGAATGGCAACAGTATGATGCGCTTTTTGGTAAAGCGATTACGTTGCAATGTCATAATGAAACAGTAACGGGTGTTGCACAAGGTATCAATGAACAGGGGCATTTAAAGATTCAATTACCAGATGGAGAGATCAAAGCCTTTTCGTCTGGTGATACCAGTATTGTCAAGAAATAAGACTTACCGCGTCATTTTAAAAATGCCGGCCATGACAAAGGGCATGAGCGTGAGGCAAAAAATGCAGATTCCGGCGAGCATCAAAAGCGGCATAGTCACCGGTAAATGTTGTAGGCTTTGTTCAAAGGCATTGAGAGCGAAAATAAGGATGGGAATAAACCAGGGGAAAATCAGAATGGCGAGTAATAACGCCGCATTGTTTAATTCACTGATAAGCACTGCACCAACGCCTGCCAGTAATAATAACGCAGGTAATCCTAAAAAAACAGAAACCAGCAAGACAAGATAGGTCGCAAAAGAAAGATCAAAGAAAATAAAAAATAGCGGAGAAATAATCAAAAAGGGAATGAAAATGGCGAGCGCCTGCAATACCATTTTACTGCCTACAATAAAGGGTAGAGACAGGGTGCTTAAACAATATTGCTCGAGTAAAGGCTTATTCATCTCTTCAGTAAACAATTGATGGATGCTTAAAAAAACACTCAGTAAAAGCCCCATCCAAATAAAAGGGCCGGATAAAACCGTAAGCATACTAAGCTGATTGCCCAGTGCAAATACAAAGAGTAACAGCAGCAACAGAAAAAAGACCAGCCACTGTAAAATCAGCAGGGGATTTCTGATGAGGGAAAGGGTTTCGTAATATAAAAAAGATTTCATGAGTTGTGCCAACTTAAAACTCACCTCTCCCCTTGTGGGAGAGGTCTGCGCAAAGCGCAGGGTGAGGGGTAATGCTGGGTTCAACCACCCCGTCTGCCTTCGGCATCCACCCCTCCTCTGGAGGGGAATTTCCTGATAGAAGGGGTGAAATCTGTAATGAATTGAATTTATTATTTAAAAGCATTTGGTGACTCGTAAAAATAATGCTCCCAGCTGTAGCAATTTTTTTGATAAATAATTGTTGCAATTTTTCTTGGGCCTTTTGATCGAGCGCGACAAAGGGTTCATCGAGAAGCCATACGGGATCTTGATTCCAATATAGCCTTGATAAAAAAAGTTTTCGCCGCTCGCCTGCCGATAAAGTGTTGGCTTTTGCTTCTGCCAGAGGGCTCAGATCAAAAGCTTCCAGCGCAGCATCTATCAGCGTAGTATCCAGTGAAAAAAGACTCGCTATCCAGGCTACATTTTCTTTGACGGTTAAATGTTCTTTTAACACTTCTTGAAAGCCAATATAGGTAAAAGGGACTTGCCATTGTACGCTGCCCTCAGTAGCACTTTTAAGGCCCGCCAATATTTTCAGTAAACTTGTTTTGCCTGAGCCATTTTCACCGATGATGTGTATCAGTTTGCCAGGCGTGAGTGTAAGCGAGTAATCGGCAAAAATGATTTTTTCACCATAAGTGCAAGACAGGCCATTTGCATGCATCCACCCCTCACCCTGCGACTGCGTCGCAGACCTCTCCCGCAAGGGGAGAGGTGATTTTTCTAAATGCATTTCTGACAGTATTTTTTCACCCATAGGGAATGATGTTATCCCAGCTTCTGAGCCAAGTCAATTGACGTTTGGCAAGCTGCCGTGTTGCGGCAATGCTTTTTTCCAGTAAGGTATTTTTATCATAGTCTCCCGCCAAATAGGCAAGTACTTGGCGATAACCGACCGATCGCATAGAAGGAAAAGTATCATTTAATGCAGGATATTTTTTTTGCAGCATTTCAACTTCTTCAATCAAGCCTTCGTTAATCATTTTTTTAAATCGAGTGGCAATGCGTTCATGCAAAATATCGCGGGGTAATGAAATCATGGCAAGATTGATAAAAGAAAATGCCGCCTGCTTTTTTTTCTGCGACTGAAAAAAAGATAAGGGTTTTCCTGTGCTTTCAAAAACTTCAAGGCCACGGCTGATACGCTGAGTATCGGTAGGCTTTAACCGTTCAGCAAGCAGGGGGTCAACTGTCATTAAACGCATGTAAGCAGTTTGAATGCCCTGTTCAAGAATATAGGCTGTAATCGCTTCACGTATTTTTTTATCGGTGGGCGGCACTTCAGACAAACCCTCTTGCAGTGCTTTGAAATAAAGCATAGTACCACCGACCAAGAGGGGGATTTTATTTTTTTGACGGATGGCTTCAATGGCTTTTTGTGTATCGCTACAAAATTCTGCAGCAGAATACGAGTCGAGTGGCGTTCGAATATCGATCAAATGGTGCGGATATTTTTCTAATAACGCTGGTTCAGGTTTTGCCGTACCAATATTCATATCGCTATAAATCAGGGCAGAATCGACACTGATAATTTCAACAGGATAAGTTTCGCACAAGGCAATTGCGGCATCGGTTTTGCCAGAAGCAGTAGGCCCCATGAGGCATACAATGCTATCAGACTGCAATTTTATTGAAGGAGGGAAAACCATTGTTCAAAACTTTCTTCGGTGATTTCAACGCGTTTGCGTAATGGGAGATCGGTTAAAAAATAATGCCCCTTATTGTTAATTATTTGATAGCGATTAAAAAAGGTTTGATGGATTGTGCTAGCACATCCTGAGCTAGCATTTTCTCCGTCGGAGAAAACCAATGCCTTCGGCATTGTCAAAAATTCGCTTTCCTGCGAATTTTTTCCCGCCTGCGCGGGGGTGACGCCATCTGTGGCTAATAGCTTCTTAAGACTGGTGAATAAAAAATCATGAATAAGACGCGGCTCTTCAAAGCGCACTTCATATTTGGTGGGATGAATATTGACATCAAATAAATTAGGTGGCGCCGTTAAATACAGCACAAAAGCAGGGTAAGCCCCCGGCCGAATATTATCATAAGCCGCCCGAATGGCGCGATACAAAAGCTTGTCTTTCAATAAGCGGCCATTTAAAAAAAGGTATTGATATTCAGTGTGTGGATAGGTTTTATTGAGCGCAGAGACAAAGCCATTGAGTTCAAAATCACTGCGTGCAACATTAATGGATAAAGCCGTTTTGATAAAATCGCGCGGTAAAATTTTGGCAATTCTTAAAGAAACATCCATTGCATTGTCCAACGCCGGCAATTGCAATACCAACTCACCTTCATGATAAAGCGAAAAGCCAACGCTGGGGTGGCTCAGTGCCAATGCTTTCACAAGGGTTTCAATATGTAAAAACTCGGTGCGATCAGATCGTAAAAATCGGCGGCGTACGGGTACGTTATAAAACAATTCTTCCACACTGACAGTGGTGCCTTCATCGTGTGCAATCGGACTGGGCACTTTTTCTTCATGGGAAATTTCATAGGCTTTGTCTGCATTTTTTTGCTTTGATCGAATGCGAAATTTTGACACAGAGGCAATGCTTGCCAAGGCTTCGCCGCGAAAGCCTAAACTGGCGAGGCTTTGTAAATCTTGAAGTACACTGATTTTACTCGTGGCATGCGGCGCGATACTTAAGCTTAAATCGTCTGGATGAATCCCTTGGCCATTGTCGATAATTTGAATGAGCACTTTTCCACTGTGTTTGAGTGAGATTGTAATATGTGTTGCACCCGCATCTAAACTATTTTCAACCAATTCTTTGACCACAGAAGCGGGCCTTTCCACGACTTCTCCTGCCGCAATTTGATTAAAAACTTCTTCCGTGAGGCGATGAATGCGGCCAGAGAGAGGGTAATTAGCCATGACTTGCCGCAATCAGTATATTATCGATTAAGGCGGCCACCGTCATGGGACCAACGCCCCCTGGCACAGGAGAGAGAAAAGCCAGGTGATCGCTATTAGTCGTATCGACATCGCCCACAAGTTGATTGTGCGCATTACGGTTAATACCGACATCAATCACAATCGCATTTTTTTGACAATAGGCAGCCTTGATGAACTCAGCTTTTCCAATCGCGGTGATCACAATATCCGCGCGCGATATTTTATCGTTCAAGTTTTTTGTGGCACTGTGGGCAATCGTGACGGTACATTTTTCTTTAAGGAGTAATAGACCCATGGGTTTTCCCACCAAACTTGAGGCACCAATCATCAAGACATCTTTTCCCATCAGCGGCACATTTAACGATTTGAGCATACGTAAAATACCTTTGGGTGTGCAAGGAATAAAATGCGGTTGATCTTGTACCAGCGCGCCTAAATAATAAGCACTTTGTGCATCGACATCTTTTTCCTGTGCAATAGCATTCATGATGAGGGTTTTATCGATATGCGCAGGCAGCGGCAATTGCACTAAAATCCCTGTGATTTTTTTATCGTGATTTAAGGCATGAATATGCTGCAATAAATCTTCTTCAGAAATAGTTGTGGGGCACTGATAGAGTTCTGT
>JBILMY010000040.1:0-8138 GCA_044375265.1 Gammaproteobacteria bacterium
ATCCAAGCTCCTCCCCAAGCACAGAAAAAATAAAATCGGTCGAATGCTCGGGTAAAAAATTTAAGTGTGACTGCGTGCCTTGAAAAAATCCTTTGCCAAAAACCCCCCCCGAGCCAATAGCAATTTTTGATTGAATAATATGATAGCCTGCGCCTAAGGGATCGCGATTAGGGTTTAAAAAAGTGAGCACGCGCTGTTTTTGATAATCATGCATAAAAAACCACAGCACAGGACACATGGCCAAGAGTGATAAAAAAAGTAAAGAGAGCCATCTCCAGCTGATGCCTGAGAGCAAAATCACGCTGCCGCCTGAAATACCAATCATGATGGCCGTGCCTAAATCCGGTTGTTTTAAAATCAAGAGTGCCGGTGCACCCGTAATTAAAAAACACATCATAAGTACACTAAAACGCGGCGGTAATTCTTTAATACCCAAATACCAGGCAACCATGGCAGGCGTTGCAATTTTCAAAACTTCAGACGGTTGAAATTTCACAAAACCTAAATCTAACCAACGCTGCGCACCCTTGCCAGTATGACCTATGATCAAAACTAAGATTAATAATAATACGCCTACGCCATAGACCCACGGCACCCAGAGCCGATATTTCTCCGGTGGAATTTGTGCGGCAAGAATGAGGACAGCAAAACCTATGCCGAATCGAATGAGCTGCTGAAAAACTGCTTCTATATCATGTTCAGAGGCACTGAATAAAATAAAGAGGCCAAACGCAATGAGAAGGCCCAAAGCAATTAATAAAAATTTATCTAAATGAACGGTTTGAAACAAAGTTTTAAAGGGCTTATTCATCGCTGTATTTTCTCACGAGGCGGATATAAATATAAAGTTTCTAAAAAAGAAGGCGGCGCACTGGTTTTTTTAACGAGCGAAAAAATATCTGCCTCATCATTTTTTTTCAAATAGCCTTCATTTAAAAAATAGGCATCCATTATTTTGCGCGCAAAGATCACGGCGGTCGATTCATTTTGCACGGCAATAGCGATGGCAATTTTCGGATGGTCCACTGGTGCAAAGGCAATGAACATGGAGTTATCGCGAAGGTTTAAAGGCACATTTGCCACGACATATTTTTCGCCTTCTTTTAAACTATACACTTGCGCTGTTCCGGTTTTTCCTGCAACAGAATAAAGAGACTTTCCAAATCGATAGGCTGCAGTGCCTTTGTTCCCCGACATCACTGCTTGCATCCCTTTAATCACAAAATTCCAGGCTTGCATTGAGGCTTCGACAGGCATGAGTTCGATCGGCACTTCATTCATAATCATGCCCATCGGCGAAAGGCTCCCCAGAAGAAGCGTTGGCTGGTAACGGTAACCGCGATTAGCAATCGTGGCGGTGGCCACCGCAAGCTGCAGCGGCGTTGCGAGCATAGAGCCTTGTCCAATGCTACTGTTAAGTGTATCGCCTAAATACCAACGCTCACCCGTGGTTTTTAATTTCCAGTCGGGGGAGGCTACAATGCCGGGTAATTCTTCATTCATTTGAATGCCCGTGTATTGCCCAAATCCAAAAGCATTTAAAATAGCATCGATAGGTTCAATCCCCATTTTCACAGACAATTGATAAAAATAGGTATCACAAGATTCTTCAATGGCGCTTACAAAATCAACCATGCCATGAGCGCGCCAGTCGCGCCACGTACGGCCTTTGTCATTGATGCGATAATAACCAGGATCGAAAATTTTGTGATAAGGATCGATAAATTTTCTATTCAAGGCTTCAAGCCCAATAAAGACTTTAATGGTGGAAGCCAAGGGATATTGACCACGAATCGCGCGATTATATAAAGGTTGTGCCCCATCCGTTCGTAGTGCTTCATACGTTTTGGGATCGACGCCATTCACAAAAAGATTAGGGTTGTAACTTGGCGAAGAGGCAAGCGCCAAAACTTGCCCCGTGCTCGGCTGAATTACTACAATAGCGCCGGGTTTTCCATCTAAGGTTTCCATGGCTTTTTCTTGAAGTTTCGCATCGATCGTTAAATAAAGATCATTACCTGGCACTGGCGGTTTTTCTTTGAGTAATCGAATGTCCCGACCACTGGCATCGGTTTCCACTTCTTTATACCCTACCGTGCCATGAAGACTGCCTTCAAAATATTTTTCAATGCCAATTTTTCCAATATAGTTTGTCCCTGCATAATTACTGACATCTAAATCTTCGACATCTCGCTCATTGATACGGCCCACATACCCTAAGATAGATACGAAATCAGCCCCCTTGGGATAATAACGAATGAGTCCTGCTTTCACTTCAACGCCTGGGAATTCATGTTGATCCGCAGAAAATCGCGCGACTTCTGCTTGCGTTAATTTCAGCTTTAAAGGAATTTCATCAAAGTCATGGTTTCTTTTTAATTCCCGATTAAAAAAACTCAAATCGCTGGCTGAGATGACAATTATTTTTTGTAACCGCTCTACGGTATTATTTAAATCTTTGACGCGTTCTGGCACGATTACCAAAGAAAATGCGGGAATATTTTCAGCCAAAAGTACCCCATGTCTATCATAAATTAATCCGCGTGGCGGTGGCAAAGGAATAAGGGAAATATAATTGCTGTGCGATAAAGTAGTATAATAATTTTTTTTAATGATTTGTAAATACAATAAGCGACTGAATAAAAAAAACGTCAGAATAATTACTAAGGTGGAAACCATCCATAAGCGCTTTGCAAATAATCGCTTGAGTAATTGGGGGTCTTGATAAATAGGCCGTTTTTTCATGACACCATTGTGCCATAGATAGGACGGAAAATTAAGACCCCTGATTATGAATCAACTCTCCCCATGAGTTAATTAAAACCATCAAAAAATTCTTGCATTTTTAAAAAAATCAAGTATAATTAAATGAAACCATATCATTTGGTTCACTTTTACCCTACTATGAAGGAGACACCCATGGCTAAAAACATCGCTGCTGCTAAGAAAACAGCTTCAAAAAAAGCGCCTGTAAAAACAGTGAAAACCCGCGCACCTCGCACGCCTGCAGTAAAAAAAGCGGATATTCGCCAAAAATATAAAATACATGAAGTATTGCGTGGTCTCTTGCATGAACTCAATATGACAGAAGCAGAATTATCACGCCGCGCCGGCGTTCCTCAACCCACTTTACACCGTATTTTAGCGGGTGGTACTACCTCTCCTGGTTCTAAAACTTTGATTCCCCTCGCCAATTTTTTCTGTGTGAGTATCAATCAACTCATCGGCGTTGATCCACTGCCTGAAAAACGGGTACAAGGTCAATTCAACCCCAATATTGTGGGATGGTCTCCTGTACCTGTACTCTCATGGGATGATGCAGCTGATTTAAAAAAATTCTTTTCAGAAGTTCAAAAAAAATCCTGGGAAAAATGGACGTCTACCGATGTACAAGTCGGCGAAGAAGCCTTTGCTTTAATCGTTGAAAAACCCATGGCTACCGACGATTTTCCCACAGGCACTATTATGGTTTTTGAAACTGCGTCTAAAGCCAATAGCGGCGATTTTGTGATTGTGAAAATCGAAGGCAATAAATCGGTGGTATTACGTCAACTGATTTCTGATGGTGACCAAAAATACTTACGTCCTTTGCATCCTGATTTTCCTACGACGCCTTTCCATAAAGATCAACACACGATTATAGGACTCTTAAGACAATCGCGTAAGGATTTTTCACGCCATACTGGGTAAAATCGATTAATTATTGCATACTCTGTGAAGCGTTTGTAAGGGAAGGTCTCGACCTATGCCTTCCCTGCAAACAAGATTTTCCTCGTATAGAAAATGGGTGTTTTCAATGTGGCATGACTTTGCCTTTCTCAAGTCCTGATGTGCGCTGCGGCGCTTGTATCAAAAATCCGCCGGCTTTTGATCATACTATTTCTTTTTTACGTTATACTTTTCCCGTGGATACCCTAATCAAACGGTTTAAATTTCAGCGTGAATTAAAATATTTACAGGTTTTATCACATTTATTTCGTGAATATTTGTTTGCGCAATATAAAAATAAATCTTGGCCGAGTGCTTTAATTCCAGTTCCGCTGCATCCTTTGCGATTACAAGAACGCGGTTATAATCAATCGATTATTATGGCGCAACATTTAAAGCTCACTATTCCTGTGTTATTAAAAAGCTGTTATCGTACACGTCACACATCGCCTCAACATGATTTACCCTTTGCACTACGTCACAAGAATATGAAGAAAGCCTTTGCTGTGAAAAAAAATAATACCCTCCCGTCGCATATCGCTATTATCGATGATGTGATGACCACAGGAGAAACGGCAAATACGCTGGCAACTGTATTAAAAAAAGCAGGTGTGGCTCGAGTAGATGTATGGTGTTTAGCCCGAACGGAAAAATTATTATGAACCACCTCATTACTTGGGAATTGTCCCATTCCTCAGGCTTTCGCGTTACAGGCCTCAATTATGGCGCGATTATTCAAGGTATTTATCTAGATGATCATAGGCCCTCTTGTGTGCTGGGTTTTGATGATCCCAAAGAATATATGCGTGGAAATCCCAGTTATTTAGGGGCTGTCATTGGCCGTGTGGCCAACCGTATTGCAAAAGGTAAATTTTCATTGGGTGATACGTGTTATGAACTCGATAAAAATGAGCAAGGCATTCAAACTTTACACGGTGGCAAGCAAGGCTTGCATCAAGCATTTTTTACCATCCGTGAAAAAAGTACGACGCATATTGTGCTGAGCTATCAGAGCGTTGCCGGAGAAAATGGCTTTCCGGGAAATGTCGACATTAGGGTGACCTATCGTTTAATAGCGCCTTATACTTTACAAGTCAGCTATGAAGCACACGCAGATATATTAACGCCCATTGATTTGACACAGCACAGTTATTTTAATCTCAGCAATGATTCAACGATTGCTCAACATCGATTACATTCAAAAGCGGCCCATTACTTGCCTATTGATGCAAATAACATTCCGACAGGAGAGATTTTACCTACTGTGAATACCGCCTTTGATCTACATACAGAGATTGTGCTAGAAAAAATAATGGGGATGCGGGGCGGCTTTGATGAGTATTTTATTGTGCCGGGCACAGGCCTTCGAAAAATGGCAACAATCAGTGCAGAAAATACTTGTTTACAAGTTTTATCTACCACGCCTGGCTTTCAATGTTATACGGGAAAATATTTACCTGCGGCTTATTCGGGGATCTGTATTGAAACACAAGGCTTTCCGAATGCTATTAATACGCCGGAATTTCCGAGTATATGGATTACACCAGAAAAACCCTATTTTGCAGAAACACAGTTTATTTTTGATAAGTAGAGCACTGATCTAAAAAACAGCCCCCTTAAAATTAAGAGGGGAATTAAAACCTAAGCAGCTGAAACGATAACTTTGAGCTTTAAAGATACTTCACTGTGCAAGAGAATATCAGCTTCGTATTCGCCAATTTGACCAATAGCGCCGCCTGATAAAATTACTTCACTGCGCTCTACGGGAACACCCGCTTCATTGATGGCTTTGACGATAGCTGCAACACCAATAGAACCAAATAATTTACCTTCGGTATTGGCTTCCGCGCTTAAGCTGATGCTGGCCAGTTTTTCTAATCGCTCAGCGCTAGCTTTGGCCACCGCTAATTTTTCTAAAGCCACTTTTTCCAGTTCTGCGCGCTTGGCTTCAAAGGAGGCCATATTATCTTTGGTCGCAAAAACAGCTTTTTGACTGGGAATTAAAAAATTACGAGCAAAACCAGGTTTAACATTCACCATGTCACCAAATTTGCCAAATCCGCGTACGGCGTCTAATAAAATCACTTTCATAGGAACCTCTATATATAAAGGCGATGATTATCACATAAATTGACTTTATCGTCAATAGGACTTGCTTTTTAGGTATTAATTTCAGTAAAATGCCTGTCTTGCTTCTTGCATAACAATTTGAGGATCCTCATTATTTTATGAATACTGTAGAAATTTCATTGAGCGATTTATGGACTCTCATTCGCCAGCATAAAAAAACCTATAGCATAATAGGGTTAATCTTTTTCATCGCCATTATGGGATATTTTTTTAGACTACCCCAAAAATTTAACGTCACCCAGCCTTTATATCAATCCAGTTACTTAAATGGAGGGAGCCCCAAATTATTTACCCCGCAGCCCGTCGCCGCACAATTTTTATTACAAGATGCGCTGAATGAAGTGCTATCGAGTCAAAAAGATATTAAAACTACTCAACAAATCAACGACTTATCGCCTCTTTATAAAAATTATTTAAATCAAATCATGGGAGGAGGGGTGAATCAACCTTTATTTGGTATTTTTTATTTTACTTTTACAGTGCCTGAAAAAGACATCCCCACAGTACTGCTTATTAATCAAGCCCTGGCCGATGAATTACAAAGTTTTGAATCGGCTTACATTCAAGGATTTAAAGACAATATCACCAATTCCCTGGCGGCTAAAAAATCGACAATCGCGATGTTAGAAAAAAAACAAGCTTTCCTTGAAAATCAATTTTCCGATAAAAACGATAACTCGGGAATTGATCGTATTCTTTTAACCTATGTTTTTGAAAGTGATGATGTGAGCACACAAATGATTGGTTTAAAAAACGATATCAATAATTTACTCAATCAAGAAGCCTCCATAAAACCCTCTCACTTAAATGGCGCACTGGTTATTCCTATAGCGAAGCTTTCTTTAACTATCCAAATCATCATTTCCTTGATAATTAGTTTATTTGCAAGCTTCTTTGTCGTTCTTCTTTTCAATTTTAAAGCGCTTTTGAATAAATCTTAATGCAGCTTTGCTCAGTGCAAATTCCCAGGGTCTCAACGGTTCGCAGCATTGTTATCAATGCCTGCGGACTCTTTGGCAACGTGCTCATCCGCTTACCTTTCATTGAATTAGTCACAGGAGATACGGGCGTCATGCACTTGGCGTTTGAGCGGTTGATGCAAAGAATTGATGGTTTAACCCCCCCCTTAACAAGGGGGGAAATTGGCGAAGCCAATGGGGGGGATTTAAATCATGCGCTTAGATAAATCCCCCAGTCGACCTTCGTCGACAGCCCCCTTATTAAGGGGGCTAAAAAATCACCTCCCTTTCCTTTTTTTCACCCTCGCACTGTTTTTGATTCTTCACGCGGTACGCATTGTCATGCCAGGATTATCTGGAGATGGCGCAGTATATTCTTCGATTGCCATGAATATGGCGCATGGCGTTGGAACGCTTTGGCAGCCTTCTTACACAGCGGCAGTCTTTCCCCAATTTTATGAACACCCTCCTCTTATGATGGGGATAGAATCGTTATTTTTTAGCGTATTGGGTGATGGATTTTATGTCGAAAAAATCGCGAGTTTTTTTGCGGCGCTCATGACACTCTGGGGAGTTTTTTTATTGCTGCGACAATTTTTACCGGCCTTTGAAAAAAAACACAGTTGGATCTTGATCATTACTTGGCTATTTATTCCGCTCAATTTTTATATTTTTCAAAATAATTTAATCGAAGGTTTTTTAGTGGCCTTTACCGTATTTGCTTGTGTCTTTATCAGCAAAGCGATTTTTTCTCAGCGTTCTCTTTATTTCATCATTGCGGGATTTTTTATCAGCATTGCTTTTTTTGTGAATGGACTCGAAGCTTTTCAGCCTTTTATTTTTATTCTTATACTCACGCTTATTAAGACCTTTCATTCGGCTCGTATGGCCATCCCTGGCCTCCCGCTCGAAAGCCATCCCTGGCGAGCTAACTCGCCTTATCGAAATGTCTTAACAAGCGTTTTTGAAATTTTAATCTTATTTTTTTCTACCACTTTTTTCATCTTTCTCACCTTACTTTATACACCCGCTAGACAGAATACCTTCCAATATTTTAGAGAACAAGTGATTGCCACACTTTCTGGCGCACGCACGGGAGAATATCAAGGCTTCCATCATTTAATAGGTTTTGTGATGGTGGGCAATGCCCTGCTTCCACTCATTATTTTTACGTTACTTATTATAGGCACTTATCGACTGCAAGGAAAAAAAACTGAGAAGCAGTATTGTCAGCCAGCCCTCTTTTTTCTGAGCGTAGGCCTTTTAAGCCTCTTGCCTGTCATGATGAGCGCGCGCCAGCAAATTCATTATTTTTATCCCGCCTTTCCTTTTTTTGTCTTG
>JBILMY010000041.1:0-8070 GCA_044375265.1 Gammaproteobacteria bacterium
CACTGATATTTTCCTTGCCTTCCAAATCAGCAATGGTTCGCGCCACTTTTAATAAGCGATGATAACTTCGCGCTGATAAATGTAATTTTTCCAAGGCGTTTTTTAAAAATAATTTTTCGCCCTCCCCTAAAATAATATACTCTTCTATTTCTTTGGGATTAAGAATTGCGTTACATTTTTTTTGGCGTTGCAGCTGTTTATCTCGCGCTGCAGTCACCCGTTCTTGCACTGTGCTAGAATTTTCTTTTTTTTCTTGCCTTGCCGCGAGCAGTAAAAAATTTTTCGGCAGCGCGCCAATTTCCAAATGCAAATCGATTCTGTCTAAAAAAGGGCCCGATAAGCGCTGGTGATAACGGGTGATTTGTTCAGGGTTACAGCGGCAATCTTTTACCGGATCATTTAAATACCCGCAGGGACAAGGATTCATGGCGGCAATGAGTTGAAAAGAAGCCGGAAATTCCATTTGCTGGCTTGCCCGCGAAATCGTAATCACACGAGATTCCAAAGGCTCACGCAGGGCTTCTAAAACGCTGCGCTTAAATTGAGGAAGCTCATCCAAAAAAAGTACGCCTTGATGCGCCAGTGAAATTTCCCCAGGTTTCGGTGGATTACCGCCCCCAACCAAAGCAGCGCTGGACGCCGTATGATGGGGACTGCGAAAAGGCCGTTCTTTAAATTTTTTGGGATTAAAGGACTTGCCGGTAATGGATAATAAAGCGGCAACTTCCAAGGCTTCTTCATCGCAGAGCGGTGGCAAAATACTGGGCAGACGGCTCGCAAGCATACTTTTGCCGGTACCTGGGGAACCAAACATTAAAAGGCTATGCGCGCCTGCTGCCGCAATTTCAAGCGCCCTTTTGCCACTGGCCTGGCCCTGAATATCTGCGATATCTAAAAAACTCAAAGGATCCGGCGTAAATTCCCAGGTTTTTTGATAAGCGCTTAAAAGCGGCTCTCCCAATAAATGATTGACCACTTCTAACAAATGATTTGCTGGCAGCACCGTTAAACCTTCAATCAGCGAAGCTTCCTCGGCATTATCCATCGGCACAATCAATTTTCTGCCGGCTTTATATGCCGCAAGCGCAGCAGGTAAAACACCTTGCACAGGGCGCAATGCGCCCGACAAAGCCAGCTCCCCTAAAAATTCATACCCAGATACTTCAGTGGGTCGAAGCTGACCCGCGGCAATTAAAATGCCAAGCGCAATGGCCAAATCAAAGCGTGAGCCTTCTTTGGGTAAATCGGCAGGGGCCAAATTCACGGTAATGCGCCGCGCAGGAAATTCAAAACCGCTATTGAGCAGTGCACTTCGCACGCGATCTTTACTCTCTTTAATCGCAGTCTCCGGCAGCCCCACGATTAAAAATTTGGGCATACCGTTGGATAAATGCGTTTCTACTAAAACTTCGGGCGCCTGTATTCCCAGCTGACTGCGGCTGACGAGCATAGATAAATTCATTTTGGAAATCTCAATTAATCTAAAAAATAATCAATGAATTATACAGGATTTTAATAGCAGCTGACAAACTCTTGTAGAAAGGCTTAAAATTAGTTATGATGGCTACTTAATTATAATAATAGTCAAAGGTCACCATAATGCACTGTAAAAAATGTGAACGCAATCTAATGGATATATATACAACAAACCAAGAACAAGAAAAGCTCATCCAAGAAGAATTTTGTAGCTCCCTTTGCAAATCAGGATATACCTGTTACCAATGCCGTAAAAATTTAGATCAAAAACCTTCTTTCTTTTCCAAACCAATTCCAGTTATTAGAGATGGTAATTGCTTATTTTGCTCTCCCGGATGTGAGTCAGCCTATCAGCCCTCAGGTCATTCGCCTGTTACTCCCCCTTTTACACCCCCTCGAGCGCATTACGGTCAACATAGCCCTAGTAGCCACTACCATCTAGCCAGTATTTCTCCCGCTCGATATGTCCCCGTCTCTAAGGCTGGTAAGTGTCATTATTGTACGGAAGCTAATGTGAATCCAAACAATAACTTTGGTGGCCAATTTTTTTGTAGTAGAATGTGTCTTTCTACCTATATAGCCCTTAACCCCAAAAAACACTAGATTTTAGCTCCAATTTTTGCTATACTTTGCGTTCTATTCGAATTTTATGATCCTGGAGAAAGCCCATGGCTGTTCAAAAAAGTAAAAAATCCCGCGCCCGCCGCGGTAATCGTCGCGCCCACGATGCCTTAACCACCGGTTCAGTCACCACTGAAACCGCAACAGGTGAGCGTCACTTAAGACACCACGTGTCTGCCAAAGGTTTTTACCGTGGTAAACAAATGGTTGCCGTTAAAACCGAGCGCGTTGAAGCCCAAGACTAATCTTGCCTTTCTATTTCCCGGACAAGGCTCGCAAGAGCCAAATATGTTGTCCGGGTTTTATGAAAATTCCTTTTTTCGTCATACTCTAGAAGAAGCCTCAGACGCTTTATCCTTCGACCTTTTTCATTTAATTCAACACGCGCCAGAAAAGCTCCATCAAACCACCTTTGCACAGCCCGCAATTTTAGCGGTCAGCGTAGCCCTCTTTCGCGCCGCCCAAGCGGAATTTTCTATGGCTATTGATGTCATGGCAGGACACAGCCTTGGAGAATATTCGGCACTGGTGTGTGCAGAAGCGATTCCTTTGATTGATGCTGCCAAAGCCGTGCATCATCGCGGGCAATGCATGCAAGCGGCAGTGTCTGAAGGGCAAGGTGGCATGCTTGCGCTGGTGGGAACCAATCTTGAAACCGTTAAAGCGTTATGTGATGAGGCGCGAGAAAATGAAATCTTATCGCCTGCCAATTTAAATACGCACGAGCAAATTGTGATCGCAGGAAATAAAGAAGCGATTTTACGCGCGAAAACCCTGGCCAAAGAGCGAGGCATCAAAGCGATTTTATTACCTGTGAGTGTCCCTTCACACTGTGCGCTCATGGCACCTGCGCAAAAAGATTTTCGTGAAACGCTCATGAATCTACCCATACGTTTACCCACTATTCCTGTGATTCAAAATGTCTCTTTAAAAGCCCCTGATACGGTAGAAGCATTACGCGAAAATTTATTAAAGCAACTCACGCAGCCGGTGCAGTGGGTACAAAGCATTGAGTTAATACTAAAAATGGGTATTATGGCTTTTGTCGAATGTGGGCCAAAAAAAGTCTTAACAGGACTCAATAAAAAAATCTGCCCGGATGTACCGAGTTGGAGTTTGAGCAATGAATGGAAAATAGAGACGTTTTGACAAAACGTCTCTATAGCTCCTAAATTTTTGTTATTTTGAGACGCATGCAATGCGTCTTTTTTATTTTCTATTTGACAATTCGTAACAGACTATGTTACAGTTCTAGAGAGCAAGGATTGCTATATAAAATTTTATTCTAGGGAGTACAATATGATAAAAAGTTTTAAACATAAAGGTCTGAAATTATTCTATGAAACGGGATCCGTTAAGGGAATACAAGCAAAGCATGCTTCACGATTAAAGATCATATTACAGTTTTTAGACAGTGCTGTACGTCCTGAAGATTTAAATTTTCCTGGCATGCGTTGGCACCCTTTAAAAGGAGAATTACAGAATTTTTATTCTGTCACCGTCAGTGCAAATTGGCGCATCATTTACAAATTTGAAGGCCAGCATGTCATTTTAGTTGATTATTTAGATTATCATTAGCGAGGAAAAAATGCCTTTACACAAACCTTTACATCCGGGACGCTTGGTAAAAGAAGTCCTGATTGACGGAACGGGATTATCTATTACAGAAGCTGCCGATCGTTTAGAAATACATCGAGCAACCTTGTCACGCTTAATTAATGGTCATTACAACTTAACGCCGGATATTGCTTTTCGGCTATCCCAATTTTTTCAAAATAGTATCGAGATGTGGTTAAACTTGCAACTCCAATATGATGTGTGGTTAGTCACTACGCGTAAAAAACCCCGTATAAAAATCAAACCGCTTCGTAGAGCCGCCTAATAAATCTGCTAAATCATGCTTGCTTAGTATCACCTCTCCCTTGCGGGAGAGGTCTGCCCGTAGGGCAGGGTGAGGGGTAGAAAGTCTTGAACCTTGATTCAACAGATTAAACGGATTAACTATGATTTTTAAAGTAGAGACGCATTGCATGCGTCTTAAGACAGCTTTTTAAAAATTAAACTAATTTCATTAAAGTTTGAAAGGGCTGAAAACTTGGAAAGATAATATTATAAAATGTGTTATATTTTGGATATGAATATAAATTGAAATCTATCGCTTCAGGAAAAATTTTCTGAAAAGTTTCTTGAAATACATTCCTGCCTACAAGAATAATATAAGCATGGCAAAAAAATAATTTCTCTAAGGCTTTTTCATTTTTTTTGTACCGTAACTTCATAATATATTTATCTCCTGCATAGCTTTCAACATAACTTAAAAGATCAACTGAATCTATTTCTAAAAAAAAATTCTCTAGAATATTATTGGCAACTTTTGGAGTTACTGAAAACCATTCGGTTCCATGATAACTATATTTAACAATTTTCTTATTGATCGCCTCTAGCAAAACGTGCAAATTAAACTCTATTTTTCTAGCTTTGTCTCGCGATTCCAGCCAATAATAAGAACATAATTTTATATGAGGATTCCCAGTTTGGAATTCTTTTAACCGCAATTGCGGATTATTTGAAATACCAATTTTTATTTGTTTTCTACTTCCTGTTTGCATAATATATAAAGCGACAGCATCTATACCTGCATCAGTTATTTTCCTAAGGTGAAATTCTTTCAATCTCTTTTGTTTTTCTTCTGTGGGGTTATTTTTTTCAGGGAAATTTATAATAGCCGTCATTGGAGCATTTGATTTTTTCACTTCAAATTCTATATCTTTTTTAAAAGATTCATTTAGTTTTTTTTCAGAATTTATCAATTCATTTTTTCTAATTCTTTTTTTCTTTAATACAAACTCTATGAAAATTATTATAGAAGTTATGCTGAAAATAAATATACTAAAAAATGTTAACAGAGAAATAACAGTATCGTATCCTTCAGTAAAATCAACAATTAGAAAAAAGATCCCAAAGAAAATAATGTAAAATAAAAAATCAAAGAATTTTTTCATGAGTACAGATATTAATCTACCTTTTTAAGCCACATTAAGACGCATGCAATGCGTCTCTACAAACAATAATTTGCACCATTAATAGATGCCTAATGGATTCCCGCTTTCGCGGGAATGACGGCGCAGAGCGTAAAGCAAGAATGCCAAGCAAATCAACCACCCCGTCTGCCTGCGGCAGCCACCCCTCCTCTGGAGGCGAATTATCAGCGGTTACACTTCCGCCAAATTACCTTTTTCAGACAGCCACTCTTTTCGCTCACTGGCGCGTTTTTTATCGAGCAGCATATTCATCATGTTATCGGTGCGTTTTTCATCATCAAGCGATAATTGCACCAAACGACGTGTTTTGGGATCCATGGTCGTTTCGCGAAGCTGTGAAGGGTTCATTTCACCCAAACCCTTAAAACGTTGTGAGTGCGATTTTTTAGCCCCAATCTTTTTTAAGACCGCTGCTTTTTCTTGTTCATCAAGTGCATAATAAATTTCTTTGCCCACATCAATACGATAAAGGGGCGGCATGGCTACAAACAAATGTCCCTCTTTCACGAGCGGTCGAAAATGCTTTAAAAAAAGTGCGCATAAAAGCGTAGCAATATGCGCGCCATCAGAATCCGCATCCGCTAAAATACAAATTTTGCCGTAGCGAAGGCCCGTCAAATCGTGACTGGCGGGATCGCAGCCAATGGCAATGGCGATATCGTGAATAGCTTGTGAAGCCAGCACTTCAGAAGAATCGACTTCCCAGCTATTTAAAATTTTTCCGCGAAGCGGCATGATGGCTTGATAATGTCTGTCGCGCGCTTGTTTGGCAGAGCCGCCCGCTGAATCTCCTTCCACTAAAAATAATTCGGTAACCTTTAAATCTTGAGATACACAATCAGCGAGCTTGCCTGGAAGCGCAGGTCCACCCGTCACTCTTTTACGTTCAATCTGTTTGCTTTTTTTAAGCCGCGCTTCAGCGTTCGCAATGGCGATAGCAGCAATGGCTTCACCGCGCGAGGCTTGTGCATTGAGATATAAGCTCAATTGGTCTTTAATGATGCTTTGCACGAAATTCGCACTTTCACGTGAGGTTAAACGCTCTTTGGTTTGCCCTGAAAATTGCGGATCTTTCATTTTGATAGAGAGGGCAAAATTCACATTATCAAAGCAATCTTCTGCCGTTAATTTCATGTTGCGCGGCAATAAATTACGGATGTTACAAAATTCTTTAATGGCATCAAAAATTCCCGCGCGAAGGCCATTCACATGTGTACCGCCTTGAATCGTGGGAATTAAATTTACATAACTTTCTGCCATTTTGACAGTTGACTCTGGTGTCCAGGCCAGGGCCACTTCCAGTGCATCTTTGGCTGTTTTGACTTTACTTTCAAAAGGCGTTTCGGGAACAATGGTTTCTCCTTTTAAGGCATCGGACAGGTATTCCAAAAGCCCACCAGTATATTTCCAAGTATGCTGCTCTTTGTTGACTTTATCATTAAAATCAATTTGAAGACCTGTGCATAAAATGGCTTTAGCACGCAAAACTTGGCACAGTTCTATTGAGGAAAAATTGGGATGATCGAAATATTTTGCATCGGGCCAAAAACGTACGCGCGTACCGGTAACGCGTTTAGGGGCTTCACCTGTCACCTTCAGCTCACTGGTTTTCGTACCATGTGCGAATGACATTTCAACGACTTTACCATCGCGTTTAACTTCTACAATTAATTTTTTTGAAAGTGCATTGACAACTGAAATACCCACACCATGAAGACCGCCAGAAAATTCATAATTTTTATTGGAAAATTTTCCGCCGGCATGCAGCTTCGTCATAATAAGTTCTACACCGGAGAGACCGTGTTCAGGATGAATATCCGTCGGCATACCGCGTCCATTATCAATCACTTCAATCGAATTATCTTCATAGAGTGTCACCAAAATATTCGTGGCATAGCCTGCCATGGCTTCATCAACACTATTATCAATAGCCTCCATCGCTAAGTGATTGGGACGAGAGGTGTCGGTATACATCCCAGGCCGGCGCTGTACCGGCTCAAGCCCTGTTAAAACTTCAATAGCACTGGCGTTATAATTTGACACGATAAGTTCCTAAATTAATAAAGAGATCAATTAACTTCATAAAATGATAGTCTTTTTTTCATATAGCATGGGAAAAGCATCTTGTCTCATCCTAAATTTTGTACCATGATTATGTCCAGTTCTAGCATCAAAATCTACAAGGATTTTTCCTTCTTCCAATGCTTTTAAAAAACCTTCAAAACTAAATTTTTGTAACATTGTTACCTTCGTATAATGATAAAATTCTTTCCCTTGTTCTATTTTCACTTCAGCTTGTACATAAAAAGTATTAAGAAGTTTTGTTCCAGCTTTATGTTCTAAATCATCAAATCCCCAATAAGGTTGTGGGTTAAGCTCTTTAAATCCTATACGATTTTTTACTAATTCCAACCAATCTTTATGCCGTATTCCCACGCTTTCAGAATCAAATGAAATAAGAATTTTTTGCTCTTTGCGATCAATAACAACTTGAAAGCCTCGATCACTTCGTGATTGTCCATGTATTGTTTGACGAAAACTCATTTCGCCTGTTGGATATTTTTTACCATCTTCTTTATGAGGCCAACCATACAGCGGCAGTAATATTTGTGGAACAAAACGAACAGCACGTGGTGATGGCTCAATGTGAAATAGTGTCGTAAGCGATGTTGTATTTATTCTCTGTGCTTTCAATTCCCATTCAGCTGCGTTAGGAATTGGCAAATTATTTTCTTTAATCCCTAGCAAGGTTTCAAGAGTATTACCTATACCGCCATGATTTCCTGCTCGCACATTTGGGATCCACCCTTCTGTAGCAATTTCTTTAAGTTTTGCAACAATTTCTTGCTTTGTGTAAGTTATTGGCGTTACCATTATGCCTACCACAGTGTAGCCTGAGATCGATGATTCTTAATCCTCTCTTCAGCCATAT
>JBILMY010000042.1:0-8063 GCA_044375265.1 Gammaproteobacteria bacterium
AAACCACTATAATTAAACCTCTTTTTATTCATCAATCGAGGGGTTTATGTCCAGTACTTCCACACAAAAATTAGGCTTGCTCAATATTGTGGGAATTACGGTTGCGGGTATCTTTAGCCTTCGTACGCTCCCCCTCATGGCGCACTATGGGTATTCGGCCATTTTTTTGTATTTACTCACCGCCCTTTTTTATTTTATCCCAAGCGCCCTGATTTGCGCAGAGCTCGCGTCTGCCTTTCCTAAAACAGGCGGCGTGTATGTCTGGATCCGTGAAGCATTTGGCGACAAAGTAGGCTTTATTGGTATTTGGTTAGAATGGGTCAATAATGTCATCGCTATTCCGGCGGCGCTCGCTTTCATGGCGGTCATGTCCACTTATTTTTTTCATTGGGGCAGCGCTCATTCCGCGCTTTATACACTCGGTATCATGCTCTTTTTTTTATGGGGCATTATTTTACTGAACTTATTTGGCATTAAAATTTCAGGTACGTTTAGCTCCATAGGCCTTGTGATAGGCACACTCTTGCCATGCACGGCGCTCATTGGTGCGATGGTCTATTGGCTTTTCAAAGGCGAGCCTTTGCAATTACAATTTTCACTGCCAAGTTTATTGCCCCATTTTGATAAAGGCAGTCTTGCTTTTTTAACGGGCTTAACGCTGGGTTTTGCGGGGATGCAAGTCGCGGCCTTTCATGCACAGGAAACGAAAAATCCCCATAAAGACTTTCCCCGCGCTATTTTACTGTCGACTATTATCATTCTCGCCATTTCCATTATCGGATCGCTCGCCATTGCGCTCATTTTACCCTTGAATAAAATCAGCCTAGTCGCTGGCATTATTGATACTCTACAATTATTTTTGACGACTTTTCATTTAGCGTTTTTAATGCCCTTTGCCGCTTTTTGCTTAGTCTTTGGTGCGCTGGCTTCACTCAACCCTTGGATCATTGGCCCCGCCAAAGGACTCATGGCAGTTGCCGAATGGGGGAACTTGCCGCGCTTTCTGGCTTACAAAAATAAACGTGGCGCGCCCGTTGCGATTTTACTCTGCCAAGGACTCATTGGAACTGCGCTATGCTTTTTATATTTAGGTATTTCTGTGAATAGTTTTTTTTGGCTACTCATCGTATTGTCAGGGCTCATGACGCTTATGATGGATGTACTCATGTTTTTAAGTGCACTGCGTCTGCGTTACACAAAACCCCATATTCCCCGAAGCTATCGTGTGCCTTTTGGCAATGCAGGCTTATGGGTCGTTTGTGCCCTTCCCTTACTCACTTGCGGCATTTCTTTTTGCTTAGGGTTTATTCCGCCTTCCAATTTATATTATCATTACCATGATTTTTACACACTCTTTTTAGTCGGCGGACTCATTATATTTATGGGTAGCGCTTTTATTTTTTATCGTAGGAAAACCTCATGAGTTTTTTTAAACATTTACAACTCTATACTTTTGAAAAAGACTTTGATTTTTCAGCAAACACTTTTGAAAAAGCGCTCGACAAAGTACCTTTTTTACCTTGCCCTGCACTGATGCCCATGAGCCAAGGCTTTCATTCAATCATTTCACCCAGCGATCCGGATGCCCCTAAACTCTACCCTATTGGCGGCGCTTATCTTTTTGGGTTAAAGCTGGAAGAAAAAATTATTCCCAGTAACGTTACCGCACAATTATTATCACAAAAAATTGACGCTTTTGAAAAAGAAGAGGCACGCAAAATCAGCGCCAAAGAAAAAATGCGTTTAAAAGAAGACATCATTTCAAGTTTGATGCCGCGCGCTTTTACGCAGCAAAAACATATTGAAGCCTATATCAACCCCAAACAAAAAATCTTAGCCATCAATACCAGCAGCCCTAAAAAAGCCGAAGACTTTTTAAGCTTTTTACGCAAAACGCTAGGCTCGCTTCCAGTCAAGCGCGTCAATGCCGATAAGCTTGCCGCAACCATGACACGCTGGGTTAAAAGCAAAAAATTCCCCGCGCATTTTGTCTCGGATTCACAAGGTCTTCTTGTAGATAGCCGCGAAGTCTTTCATCGAATTCGCCTTACGCAGCATGAGTTACTCTCGGGGGATTTAGATAATTTTTTAAATGCCGGCATGGAATTTCAAGCACTCGCCTTACAATGGCAAGCGCAGCTTGGCTTTACACTCAAGGCTGATGGCTCACTCACGCAAATAAAATTTTTAGAAGTTCTCACAGATGCCTTAGATGAAATTCACACAGAGAATGCAGCCGCTGCAGTCGATGCAATGTATTATTTAATGGTGGAAACATTTTCTGCGCTTCTAGATGAATTGTTACCTCTGTATAATTAAAGTGTCTATATTTTATTTTTACTTATCCCCTTGTAAGAAAATTCCCCTCCAGAGGAGGGGTGGCGGGCGCAGCCTGACGGGGTGGTTGAATGACACCATCGACCTTTGTAGCTCATGAAAAAATCCGACTTCCATTACGATTTACCGCCCGAGCTGATTGCGCAAGCGCCGCTTGAAAAGCGTACTGATGCACGGCTTTTGATACTTACCCCGCAAGAAACAATTCATGGGCACATCCCCGATATTCTCGATTATTTATCTCCCACTGATCTGCTTGTTTTCAATAACACTAAAGTATTTCCCGCACGTCTGTATGGTCATAAGGAAACGGGGGGCAAGGTCGAATTTTTGGTGGAAACCTTATTGCCAGATAAACAATTTTGGGCTATGGCGAAAAGTAGCAAGGCTTTGAGAAAGGGAATGATTATAAAAGTTCCCGTCACCCCCGCGCAGGCGGGGGTCCAGGGGCCCACTGGAGCTGTGCCCGTGCATCCTGCACGGGCATTTGCTCCGCAGGAGCAAACCAATGCCAAAGGCATTGTCGAAAATTCGCCATCCTGCGAATTTTTTCCCCGCCTACGCGGGAATGACGAAGAATTCGCAACAATTGAAATTATTGAACAACAACACGATCGTTTTTTATGTCAGCTTCATTCTGATTTATCTCTCATAGATTTTTTAAATCTACATGGCCACATGCCACTGCCGCCTTATATTCACCGTGCTGATACCGCCGCTGATAAAGATCGCTACCAAACCGTTTTTGCTAAAGAAATCGGCGCCATTGCTGCGCCAACGGCAGGCTTACATTTTGATGAAACGCTCTTACAAAAAATAAAAGCAAAAAATATCAACACCGCTTTTGTTACGCTACACGTCGGCGCGGGTACCTTTCAGCCATTACGCGCAGATAACATTGAAGATCATCATATGCACACTGAGTGGATGAATGTCAGCCAAGACACCTGCGATAAAATTTCTGAGGCCAAAGCGCGCGGCGGGCGCGTCATCGCTATCGGCACTACTGTCGTACGTTGTTTGGAAACTGCTGCACAATCAGGGCAATTGCAGCCTTATGAAGGCAACACGAATATTTTTATTTATCCGCCCTATACGTTTAAAGCTGTCGATGTATTGTTTACGAATTTTCATTTACCCGAATCCACGCTCTTAATGCTGGTCTGTGCTTTTGGTGGATACGATCGCATGATGCATGCGTATCATGAAGCGGTAAAATGCGGCTATCGTTTTTTCAGCTATGGCGATGCCATGCTGATTTTTCCCTATTAAACGTCCCCTTATTAAGAGAGGCTTTTAAATCACAAATGAGATATTTTTTCCTGTAATTCCTTCTCGCTCATCTCTCCCACGATTCTATCAACCTCAAGCCCTTCACGGTTATAAAAAATAAAGGTCGGCGGTGCAAAGACCTGTAAAGATTTAAGCAAAGCTTGCTCACTCTGATTATTTTGCGTCACATCAACGGTGATCACTGTGACATTTTTTAGCGCATCAATCACACTTTGTTTTTTAAATAAGGTATATTTCATCACCACACAATTGCTGCACCAATCGGCATAGACATCCACCATCACAGGCTGGCCCTTGGCTTGCGATAAGGCTTGATGAAAAGATGATATAGAAGTAATACGATCGTTTTGCGCGGTCGTTTGCTCGGTATGAAGCGTTGCTGAAATACCGCGAACTAAAAACCATGCTGCCATGAGAAGCAGTAAAATTCCAAAAAAATATTTGACGATATTCATCCACGCACCACTTTTGGGTAATAATTGCTTACCAAACGTGGCTACCAATAACAGCGGCAATCCCATCCCTAATGATAATGAGAGTAATAATAAAAATCCTAAGAGTCCGTCACCCGTTTGACTGATATAGAGTAGCGTGCCAAATAACGGCGCTGTCATGCAAGGCGAAGCAATCAACACGGATAAAGCGCCGAGTAAAATCGCGCGCACATAAGGATGACCTTCCATTGCGCCTGTTCCCTTTTCACCCAGGCCTTGTAAAAAAGCCGGCAAGCGCAGATCAAACATATTAAACATAGATAAAGCAAACACAGCAAAAAACGCGCCGATAATAATGAGCATCCAGGGCGATTGCAAGGTGCTTTGTAAATAGTGTCCGCCAAGACCGGCAAAGAGTCCCAAGAGGCTATAAATCAGCGCCATCGAAAACACATACGTCAATGCAATTGAGAAAGCGCGTGATAAAGTTTGCGCTTTTCCACGCACGATAAAAGCGGATAACAAAGGCAGTACAGGCAATACGCAAGGCGTAAAACATAACAAGATACCGAGTCCAAATAAGCTCAGCATTTTTAATAAAAGACCTTTATCTAAAAAAGGCGGGGGATTATTTTTTGTATCTGAAAACACCAATGAAATATTGCCTTGTGCATCTTTCGATAAGGCAATTAAAAAAGTGTTTGTTTGCGGCGGATAGCAATAGCCTGAAATGGCGCATCCTTGATAAGAAAAACTGAGGGGAAATGTCCCTGCGGCTTTCGCAGAAAAAGTGCTTTGAATACTCACATCACTGTCATAGGTATGATATTGCCCTAAAATAGCATCGTTATGAAAAGCCCCTTCAGGCATTTGCAGGTTTATTTTCAAGGTTTTATCAGAACTCGTGAGTGTGATTTTTTCTTGATAAATTTCATAGCCTTGGGGAATGATAATTACCCAATTAATAGAATTTCCAGCAATGTTGGGCATTAGGCTAAAGGGAGATTGGAAAGCGGGGGTGGCGTGGAGGGTGGTGAGGAAAAGCAGGAAAAACACCCCTCTTAACAAGAGGGGATGTCGGCGTAGCCGACAGGGGAGATTTTTAAGCCATTGCATCATATAAATCCCCCAGTCAACTGCGTTGACAGCCCCCTTGTTAAGGGGGCGAAATATTGTTTTCTTAGCCTCTTCATCAAGTTTTTTCTAAATCCTCACTTGCCTTTTCCTCTGAAAATCATTACAATTTGCCCCGTTCCGATTACAAAAATAATCGATATAATTTAACTTTCAATTTTAGGAGCGATAATACTTATGTCAATCAAAGTACAACCGTTACATGATCGCGTTTTGGTTCGTCCTGCTCAAAAAGATGAAACCACCAAAGGCGGTATCATCTTAACTAGCACAGTAGCAGAAAAACCGAGCCAGGGTCAAGTTATTGCCCTCGGTACAGGTAAAAATGACGAAGGGAAAGATTATCATTTCACCGTCAAAAAAGGCGACACTGTCATGTATGGAAAATATGCCGGTAACGAAATCGACGTCGATGGCGAAAAACTCGTCGTGATGCATGAAAAAGATATTTTAGCAATTTTAGGTTAATAGAGGTATTTAGATATGTCAGCAAAAATTATTCATTTTGGTGAAGAAGGCCGCAGAAAAATTTTAGCAGGGGTAAATACCCTTGCCGATGCGGTAAAAGTCACGTTAGGTCCTAAAGGCCGCAATGTGGTGCTTGAAAAATCTTATGGCGCGCCAACTATCACGAAAGATGGTGTGAGCGTTGCTAAAGAAATCGAACTGCAAGACAAGTTTGAAAATATGGGCGCACAGATGGTCAAAGAGGTTGCGTCTAAAACTTCTGATGTTGCTGGTGACGGAACAACAACTGCTACTGTCCTTGCGCAAGCCATTGTTGCTGAAGGCATGAAAGCCGTTGCAGCGGGCTATAATCCCATGGATTTAAAACGCGGGATTGATAAAGCCGTAGAAGCTGCTGTAGCTGAACTCAAAAAAATGTCAGTGCCTTGCTCTGATAGAAAATCAATTGCGCAAGTCGGTACGATTTCTGCAAACTCTGATGAAGTGGTCGGTGACTTAATTGCGCAGGCGATGGATAAAGTTGGTAAAGAAGGCGTCATCACTGTGGAAGAAGGTTCGGGCTTAGATAATGAGCTCAATATCGTTGAAGGTATGCAATTTGACAGAGGTTATTTATCGCCCTATTTTATCAACAATCAGCAAAACATGAGTGTTGAAATGGATGGCGCCATGGTACTGCTTGTGGATAAAAAAGTGAGCAATATCCGTGATTTACTCCCCGTCTTAGAAGCAGTCGCAAAATCGGGCAAAGCTTTACTCCTCATCGCAGAAGATGTCGAAGGGGAAGCGCTGGCAACGTTGGTTGTGAACAGTATGCGCGGTATCGTGAAAGTCGTCGCCGTCAAAGCCCCTGGCTTTGGTGATCGCCGTAAAGCAATGCTTGAAGATGTGGCGATTTTAACGGGTGCCACGGTCATTGCTGAAGAAATTGGCCGTACTTTAGAAAGTGCCACAATTGCAGATTTAGGTTCAGCCAAACGTATCGTTGTTACTAAAGACAATACGACAATTATCGATGGCGCAGGCAAAGCCCAAAACATTGAAGCGCGTATCAATCAAATTCGCACCCAAATGGAAGAAGCCACTTCTGATTACGATCGTGAAAAATTACAAGAGCGCCTTGCAAAACTTGCTGGCGGCGTTGCCGTGATAAAAGTCGGTGCTGCAACCGAGATTGCGATGAAAGAGAAAAAAGCCCGTGTTGAAGATGCCTTGCATGCTACACGCGCAGCGGTAGAAGAAGGCGTTGTGCCTGGTGGTGGCGTTGCGCTCATTCGCGCAATGGCAAAACTCACCGATCTCAAAGGTGACAATGAAGATCAAAAAATCGGCATTATGTTGACACAAAAAGCGATGGAATATCCCTTACGTCAAATCGTGATCAATGCGGGTGAAGAAGCCTCTGTGATCTTAAACAAGGTGAGAGAAAACAAAGGCAACTATGGCTATAATGCAGCCACAGGTGAATTTGGTGACATGATCGCGATGGGGATTTTAGATCCGACTAAAGTAGCGCGTAGCGCGCTGCAATATGCGGCCTCTATTGCGGGTCTGCTCATCACCACCGAGTGCATGATCGCTGAAATGCCTAAAGAAGAAAAAGCGATGCCTGACATGGGCGGCGGTATGGGAGGCATGGGCGGCATGATGTAATCAAGCCGTTTGCGCTTCACAAAAAACCCCGCACTTGCGGGGTTTTTTATTTATATTTTCATTACCTATCACTCAATACTATCTAATTCCAAAAATGAGCAGCCTTTTTCTTGCCCATGATAAATCGTATTGACACAAGAATACGGCGGTTCATTGCGATGAAAATAAAAGAAGCCTTCTTCAAAACTGGCGCCTGCCAAATCTGAACGCGAAGTAATATCTAGCACCAGTGAATGACCTTTTTGAAACACATTTAAGAGCGGCGTTAAACTAAAGACCAAGGTTACTGCTTCATAAGGGGCCAAAGGCTGTGGCGGATAAGTCGCGTGCACAATTTCCGTGGGCGTACTGTTTTCAGCATCAATGCGCCGTGCGGAAGCGAGCAGGCAGCCGAAGGATAATTTGTTGAGCGTGCCATCAGGCGCTTTATCAGAAATGCGGGCAAAAATAAACGTATCAATGGCATTACAAGAAAGCGTGAGCGATAATTTCACGGGCCCGACAATTTTTAAATCAGCTTCTAGCGGCGCGGTTTGATAAGACAATAATTCTCGCACAGATTCACGAAAACCAATCGGTGTTTCAAAGGCCATCGGGATCCCAATATAATCCAACGCTGGTAAATTTTGCTGCGTAGTGACTAATTGGTGCACGGTTTTATTATCATACTTTTCAACAGGCGCTAAAAAGAATTTTACTTTTTTTGCATTCGGCAATGGCCAATCGCTGGCGCTTTCCCACTGT
>JBILMY010000043.1:0-7850 GCA_044375265.1 Gammaproteobacteria bacterium
TATTCCACGCCAGCCTAAAAAAGGATTCTCTTCTTTGATGGGAAAATAGGGTAGCGATTTATCACCCCCAATATCCAAAGTTCGCATCACAACAACGCGCGGTGAAAACGCCGTTAAAATTTGACGGTAAATCACATGTTGTTCTTCTTGTGAAGGGAAACATTCTCTCACCATAAAAGGAAGTTCCGTACGAAACAATCCAATTCCTTCTGCGCCCGATTGTAGTGCTGAGCCTAAATCCGCTTCTAATCCTGCATTCACGAATAAACCGATAGTTTGTCCATCAGAAGTTTGTGCAGATTTATTTTTTAGATCGTTTAATTTTTTTAAAAAAGCACTTTCCGTTTTTTTATGTGTTTCTACTGCGCTCAGCATTTCTTGTGAAGGCGATAACACCAGGCGACCTTTTTCTGCATCAATTAAAATCAATTGGTCTTGCAAGATTTCAATATGCGGAATATGTAGCCCTGCAATCGCGGGAATTCCCATCGAGCGTGCCAAAATAAAAACATGAGATTGGATGCCGCCTTGTGGTGAAGCAATTCCTTTTAAACGACCTTCAGGCACTTTAATTAAATCAGAGGGTGTGATGGATTCGCCGATTAAAACGGTCTGCTCTGGATAATCAATAAATGCAGCTTCTTGTCCTTGCAGCGATTTTAGCAAGCGTTCCGCCAACGATTCTAAATCATATTTTCGCTCTTGCAAATAGGGATCATCCATGTTCTCAAAAACAGCCATTTGCTCACGCATCACTACAATGAAAGATTCTTCTGCTGTTTTCTCTTTTCTTAAAATCGCTAAAAATTCTTCCTTGAGGCTACTGCTGGAAAGTAACTGACGTGATAAATAAAAAATTTCTTTTTCTTCTTCTGATAAATGCAGAGGTAAATTTTTCTCAAGCTCAAATAGTTCATTGTGTGTTTTATCAATCGCTTCATGGAGCCGATGAAATTCTTCTTCAAAAATAATGTTATTTTTTCGGGGAATTTCCCATAAATGTTTTTTTGAACCCAACACCACACCCGTACCCATGCCAATGCCTTGCCCCGCAGCAATGCCTTCAAAAATTCGTGGTGTGTTGGGAAGTGCTTTATTTTGAAAAAGTGTCGCTAAAATTTCACCGACTTGTATGGCAATTGTCACCAAAAGCGCTTCTTCACTTTCTGCAAAAAAACGTTTTTCGCGTTGCTCAACGATTAGCACACCCTCGACGGTCCCCTTGACTAAAACGGGCACGCCTAAAAAGCTGTCATAAGTAACTTTAATTTCGTTAGGAAACGGGAGATAATCCGGGTGCTGCGTGACATCGTTACAATTGAGCGGTTTATGGGTTCTTGCAACGAGGCCTACCAATCCTTCTTTGTCAGAAAAAGAGCAATGCTTTACAACAGGGCGAATGAGATCTTCAATGGCAACTTGATCATAATACTGCGTCAGCGGATTTTTCCAAAATAATGAACAAGCGTGCGTTTCCATGAGACTTCGTATTTGATTGACAATAAAGGCTGATGCCTCGTCAAAGGTGGAAATTTTTTCAAGGGAATCAAGAATAAAATGGAGGGTTTTAATCATTATGATGCGTACCGAACACGACAGGCTCAAATGTTTTTAAGGCGTGATGATACACTTTTTTTTTAAAGGAAATGACTTTTTTAAGAGGATACCAATAATCAACCCAGGCAAACGTTTCAAATTCGGGTTTTCCCGCTTTATCAAAGCAAATGCAATCATCAGAAGAAATAAACTGGGCTAAAAACCAAATTTGTTTTTGGCCGATGCATGTTATTCCAGAATCAGCATTGGCTGCCCGAAGATATTTAGAGGGAAGACGATAATGGAGCCATTCTTTGGTCATTTGAAGCAGACGAACATCGGAAGAGGAAATGCCCGTTTCTTCAAACAATTCCCGATAAAAAGCATCAGTAGGGGTTTCATTGGCATCAATCCCACCCTGGGGAAATTGCCAGGCATCCAGTGGCCCTACGCGTTTGGCTAAAAATAATTCTTGATGTTTATTGACGAGGATAATACCGACATTTTCTCGAAAACCATCTTTGTCGATGACAGACATATCAATCCCGCTCCCTTTAATCGCTTATATTATCGCATATCTGTATGCAAGATGCTATACTTTCACTATGACTGATTTTTGGAATGCTAAAATCTATACCCAATTTTTAGATCTGCGTACCCAAGCCTGCAGAAGCTTTATTATACTAAGAAGCGGTAGCCCTTGAAAAAATATATCAGCAAATTATTTTTCGTGCAACTCTTTTTTGTTTTTTTATGGAGTAGCGGTGCGCCGCTGATTGTAATTGGATTACGCTATGTTAATCCTTTTAGTTTTTTATTATGGCGCCTTATCATCGCCGCTATCTTTATGTTAGGGATTTGTTTAGTCGTACGTGCCCCATGGCCTAAAGGAACAGCAGCCTGGAGACGTACAATCACGATTGGGCTACTCATTCAATTCGCTTATCTTGCCAGCTATTTTTGCGCTTTATATCACGGCGTTAATCCTGTACTCATGGCAATTGTTCTCGCTCTTCAACCGATTTTAACAGCTATCATTTCCAACTTTGTATTTCGCGATAAAACATCTAAACATCAATACCTGGGGCTTGGCATTGGGTTATTGGGCGTTATCTTTACCGTGAGCCATAATTTAAGCACGCATGCGATGACGTTTATTGGCGCTGTTTTTGCAATCACCTGTGTGAGCAGTATTACCGTGGGTTCAATTTTACAAAAGAAAAATACATCGGTGGATTTACGCACAGGGACTTTTATTCAATTCATCGCAGGCCTGATTCCCTTGTTTATCTTAAATGCTTTTAAGGGAAGCTGGGCTTTTCCGATAGTCTTTCCTGTTGTTTTTCCTCTTCTGTGGATGGGGCTGGTGGTATCTGTCGGCGCGGTTTTATTGTATTTTAAATTACTGCGCGATGGTAATGCCGTGAAGGTGAACAGTCTTTTTTATTTGGTTCCTGGCATGACCGCCATTTTATGTTATTTTTTCTTTGGCGAAACTTTAGACCGCTACATGATTCTAGGAATTATTTTGATCGTAGTAGGCGTACTCATGGCGCAGAAAAGAATATAATAAATTTGTGTCCACGCTAAAACGGCGTTCCTAAATTATCATCCGATTGTACGATAAATAAATCATCGCTGATTTTATCAGCAACGGTTGAAATAGAATCATGTCTTCTCGTATTCGTGTCATCCGCTTTCATTTGAGAATACATATCTTTAAAATATTGGCCTTCTTCTTCTGTTAGCCAACCAATTCCTATTGAAAGAATATCTGTAGAATCAAAAGCATTGACAGCATTTATGACTCTAATTGGTACAGGAAATAATTGCTGATACGTTTCACCGCCAATAATTTCCGTTTTAATTTTATCTTTCGGCGGAAACCACGCCGCATGAAAATCTTCAAAGGTTTTTCCCTCATGCAGTTTTCGGCGCAGAATAGAAATAGAATACGGTTTTTTTACCGCTCCCTTTTGTTGAAAAATTTGAGATAAAATATTTTCTTGTTCCGTTTCACTTAAAGCCACTAGGGCTTTTTGCGCAGATTTAAAATCTTTTTCATTAAATGCGTTCCAAAAATTTTTCATAACATTGTCTCCGATTTATTCTGATAAGTTGCCCGATTTTTTCCGACAACTCATTGTATTTACTTTTTCAACCGATCTCGCTTTGCGCTAGCTTTCTGAATTTGTTCTGCAGTAAATTTAAGCATATTATTGAGTTTGTCTTCATTAATAATTTCGCCATCCACTTGCGGTTCAATATAGGTTAACGCACCCGCAGGAGAAAAATCATCGATCGCTGTTACCATACCAAATTTTCGAATAATACTTGACTCAATAACATCATCTAAAGGATTTGCAAGGCGATCTTTTACATCGATATTTAAAGCATTTAAAAGCTCTTCTTCTTGACCGTCTAAAATACCAATAGAAATAATTTCGCGGGGATTAAAGGCATTAACCACAGTATACATGGTCGTCGGGACGCCAAAGCCGTTGCTATGAAACCATGCCTTCCTATAATCTTCATAGGTTTTTCCTTCTTTTAAAGTACGAATAACAATGGCAATAAATTTCATTTCAACCCTCCAAAAACTTATAAACTAAAGTTTGCATGCGAATGACTCCTAAGAAATTAGAGCGAAATAAGTATAGCGCTATTTTTATGAGGATCCACATAAGCAGCGGTAACAATTTAATGAAGACCACCAAAGTCAAAGCTTAAGTACTTAACACAGCTAAAGCTTTTAAAAACGATTAAAGCATAACAAATTGCTCCATTAAATTCAAGGTTTATTTGCAATGACATATCAGCCATTATTATTATTTACTCTTCTTAAGATATAAAAACCAATATTCAAAACTCAGCATTTTTAAAAGAATTATTTCTATTTGTATCGCCTATTCCACAAAAAACTATGAACTTATCAAGGCTACCCGCTTTTCGTTGCCTGCGGTATTAAAGAAAAACATGATAGTCCGCATATAACACCATTTTAAATAATTTTTAAAGTCACATTGCTTATATTTCTTCAATGACTAAGAGCCGTTATTAATCTACTTTTTTTATTTACCTTTAAAAACGCCTTCTTTATAAGTCAATATAATAGTTTCAGCGGCGTCTACCAAAAAATTTAAAGTCTCGCCCCATTCATCTTCCACCCGAATATTCATTTGCAAAACTTCTGCAGTGGCTTGAATAATGGGATTATTGATTTCCTCCTCTATATCTGCTTCAGGTATAGTATAAGGGGCATAAATGTGCCAACAACTGAGCATATGTGAGATAACTTTTTCCATAATAACAAAAGCGCCATTTGAACAAGATTTCATTTTGTTATAATTCATGGTAACTATTTGAAAAAAATGATTAAGACGAGATTCTTTTTGTTTTTTAAAGTTAGGATATAAGCTTTCTTCTTTTTTAACTTGGAATCCAAAACTGGAGTTTTTAATTTTTTCTTTTAATATTTCAAGGCGATTTTGTTTATAAGTATCTTCATCGGAAGAATATTCTGAATCTTCTTCAAGAGATTCATTTTCTGAACCATAGCGATCCTTTAGCCATCTTTCCAAACTTCTGGCAGAAGTAATTTCTGAAAGATAACCTGGATAAAGTTTATCTAGCATTTTTATTTTTTCTTCTACTGCAGGTTGATTTTTTTTAAGGTTATGACCCGAAGCCGGATCAAACCCTCCTAAAGCATTTTTTAAAGGATCGCTGGCAGAATGCCCTATCGCCGGATTATAATATTTCACTTCTTGTGTCGCCGAAAAATGAGTGGGTGTAATGGCATATAAATCTTGCCAAATTTTTTTATTCTCAATTCTTAATTGTTTCACAATTGCCAAAGCAATAGACATGGGAATTTTTTCAATAGACCGCTGACTGGAAGTAGGTAAATAACGGGCTACTTCAAGAATTTGTGATAAAAAAGCAAAACCATTCAATAGATTTATTTCTTCCACCAACAAACGCGGTTCTTGTTCTTTTAAAAAAGGAGAGATTTTTTTTGAAAAACGTTCTATTATTTCTTTCATCAAATTATTTTCAACCATCTCTGATTTTAACAATCTTTTTTCAATCTCAATTAACTTGGTGGTTAATTTGGTATCATAAGTTAATTGATCGAAGCCTCCCGCATTTTGAACAGCCATGTAAAAAACACCATAATTTCTAACTCTTTTTAAATGAATTTCGGTTTTCCCAAAAATAATTTTTTTAGGCTTATCAAAATCTTCTTTTTTGGCAAAAGCATGAAGCGCAATAATAACAGAACGGGCTGAGTACCCCGAAATATTAATACTTTGATTATTGTTAATCAGCCCGTATAATTTTTCGGAGGGTTTCTCATGACTTAAAGGTTTATGCACATGCATAAATTTTTCATGAATCCTTTCCGGACTTCTTAAATTAAAATTAATAAAATAAAGAAATTTTTGCATTTCTTCGTAATGGGCTTGAAAATTCTGGGGTGTAATTTCTACAGAAACTTCCGTTATTTCTTTCCACCCCAACGCTTCTTGCCTTTTTAAAGGCTGATGTAATTGGCACCTAAAATAATGCCCAATCTCTCGAAATAACTCTTCATTAAAATTGTTCTGCTTAATATAAGCAAGGTAAAATCGCAATAACCGCCGGTAAAAAATTTGTGCATTTCTTTCTCTATCAAAAACCCGTATCTGACTATTTTCAGTTTTTAATTGATAAGCGCTAAAATGAAATCCGGAAGAATCAATATATCTACTAATATTTATCATTTTATTTTCAAACTGCAATAGTTGCTCTTCTTGAATTAACTCATCAGACAACAAAAAAATATCCAGCGCAGCTTTGTTTTCAAAAGTAATTAAAGGCAGCTGCGCTTTAAGATCGTGGGAGTGCTTCCCTATTTTTTTTATACAGGAAAAACTTTGATTTAAACGAAAGTATAAACGAATCGCTGAAAAAGGAAACTGATAAAAAGTATCCGCTGTTACTCTTTCTTGATGATAATGCAATAAAGCAAAAGCTAAATTTCCCGAAGCTTTTGTTTCTAAAAAAAAATTTACTTCTTCTTTTGATGTCATATGGGTTTCAAAATATTTCAGCTGTTCCTCCAAAGTAATTCCCAGCATTTCTTGAGATGCAAACTCTTCAAAAAATAACAGAAGATGCAAATAAGATTTATTTTTCGAAATTAGATCATAGTTTAATTCCTCAGAAATTATGGCACCTTTTTCATCCAAAGGATCTTTTTTTCTTAATTGATCAAACACCCTAAAAACAGTTTCTTCAAAAAACAGAGCGACTGTGCTTTTTTGATAAGTCATCACCAAATAATAAAAAACAATAGGCATTCCTTCGTTAAATAATTGCGTGAGCTTTTCAATAAATTCTTTTTTATAGCTGGAAATATTTTCGAACACTTTCACAAAAAGTGTAAGTTGAAAATAAAAAATAATTGATCTTAATAAAGAAGAAGTAATATTTTTTTGATGATTTTTCTGATAGAATAAGAATAATTCTTGGTAAAAATAGCTCCTATCTGCAGGAGCAATTACTTTTAAACCGTTCTTTTCAACAACAGCTATTTGTTTTGAAAAAGGGAATTTTTTTATATGAAGAACATGCTCAAATTGTTTTAATTCCTCCAGGCTATCTTTAAATAATTTTTCATTATTTTTATCCTGAAGAAAAGGGACGCAATTTTTTAGAGATCCGCAAAAATGTCGGCTACCAAGATTATTGAGTCTAAAGGGTTCATTTAACAAATGCATATAAAAATGATTTTTCTTAAAAAACAAGCCAAATTATAACGGATTTTTTCTAAAAATCCTCATCTCTCTCTAATCGCTTTATTTATGCTATACTTTTAACCTTGTTTTTATGAGGTATGGAACAATGAAAATACATATTTTAGGCATTTGTGGCACCTTTATGGGTGGCATTGCCGTTATCGCCAAAAGCATGGGGCATGACATATCCGGCTCAGATAAAGAAGTGTATCCGCCCATGAGTACGCAGCTTGAATCTCAAGGAATCACTTTACACCAAGGATTTAATCCCGACGAGATTTTTAAAAATCCGCCTGATCTGATCATTGCGGGTAATGCCATGACGCGCGGAAATCCCGCTGTCGAATATTTATTAAATACTCAAAACATTCCTTATGTATCGGGACCTGAGTGGCTTTATCAAAATGTACTCCGACACAAGCATGTGATCGCAGTAGCAGGCACGCATGGTAAAACTACCACGAGTAGTTTAATCGCCTGGATTTTAGAAGCGGCAGGATATAACCCGAGTTTTTTAATTGGCGGCGTACC
>JBILMY010000044.1:0-7554 GCA_044375265.1 Gammaproteobacteria bacterium
AGTTTAGCAACAGCCCTTATTTTAGCGATTGCCATTATTGCCCATAAGTGGGCGGCCAGTTTTTCACTGTCCCTTCAGATTAATAAAAGTGGTTTAGGGTTCAAGGTTAGTATTGTTTGTTTTAGTATTTTTGCCCTGATGACCCCATTGGGGATTTTATTGGGAGACTGGGTTAGCAGCGCCACTGGAAATGCACATCTGCTGCTAACCCCAATTTTTAGCGCTTTGGCAGCCGGTACTTTTTTGTATATTGGAACACTTCATGGTCTACAGCGTGCAACAATGATTGAGCGTTGCTGCAATTTGCGCGAGTTCCTCTTTATGCTCTCTGGGTTTGCATTGATGGCCGTGGTCGCTATTTGGACCTAATGGCATTTGTCATGCTGAACTTCTTTATACACTATCCAAGTTCAGACAATATTGCCTTTAATGCATAAATACGTTATGATCGGCGCTTAGATTTTGTGCCGGGATGGCGGAACTGGTAGACGCGCTAGACTCAAAATCTGGTGATGGCAACATCGTGTCGGTTCGATTCCGACTCTCGGTACCAACGTTATTGAAAATTATGAATATTAATACCTTATGGGATGTGATCGTCGTAGGAGGAGGGCATGCAGGCACTGAAGCCGCACTCGCTTCTGCACGTGCGGGTGCACAAACCCTTCTGATTACCCATCAAATCGATACCCTCGGACAAATGTCTTGTAATCCCTCTATCGGGGGGATTGGCAAAGGGCATTTGGTCAAAGAAATCGACGCTTTAGATGGCATCATGGCCAAAGCTGCTGACAAAGCAGCTATTCAGCTACGTGTATTAAATGCCAGTAAAGGCCATGCAGTGCGTGGTACGCGCGCGCAGGCCGATCGCGTGCTGTATAAAAAAGCCATTCGAGAAGCCTTAGAAAATCAAGAAAATTTATCTCTCTTTCAAGAAGCTGTGGACGATTTAATCATTGAAGATAATCGAGCTTGCGGCATCATCACAAAAACGGGACTCACATTTAAAGCCAAAGCCGTGGTGTTGACTGCAGGCACTTTTCTCAATGGCAAAATTCACGTGGGCCAAAAAAATTATGCGGGCGGCCGCGCGGGCGATGCGCCTTCCATTGCGCTTGCCGAAAAACTGCATGACTTGCCCTTTCGCATGGGGCGCTTAAAAACAGGTACTCCCCCGCGCATTGATGGCCGCAGCGTCGATTTTTCTGTGCTTGGCATTCAAGAAGGCGATACGCCTTTACCTGTTTTTTCTTTTATGGGAAAGGTGTCTGATCATCCTGCACAAATTCCTTGCTATATTGCACGCACCACCGAAAAAACGGCGGAAATCATCCGAAATAATTTACATTTATCTGCCATGTACAGCGGCAATATTGAAGGCATTGGGCCCCGCTATTGTCCCTCGATTGAAGATAAAATTGTGCGTTTTAAAGATAAGCTTACACACCAAGTATTTATCGAGCCCGAAGGCTTACACACGCATGAGCTTTATCCCAATGGTTTATCAACAAGCCTTCCCTTTGAAGTGCAGATTGAATTTATTCGCTCAATGAAAGGTTTTGAAAACGCGCATTTATTGCGCCCGGGTTACGCCATTGAATATGATTATTTTGATCCGCGTGATTTAAAACGATCGCTGGAAAGTAAAGTGATTTCAGGCTTATTTTTAGCAGGCCAAATCAATGGTACCACGGGCTATGAAGAAGCTGCGGCGCAAGGCCTCGTTGCAGGACTCAATGCAGCGCGTTATGCCGCTGAAAAATTGCCGTGGATTCCACTTCGGGAAAATTCCTACATGGGGGTGCTCATTGATGATCTCATCACGCTCGGCACCACAGAGCCGTATCGCATGTTTACCTCACGTTCCGAATACCGATTATCGCTTCGAGAAGACAATGCTGATTTACGCTTAACGCAAATAGGCCGTGAATTTGGCATTGTGGGTGATGCACGTTATACTGCTTTTTGTGATAAACGTGAAAAAATCGAGAAAGAAATGGCGCGCTTTTCACAGACCTGGGTGAGCCCCGTGATGGCAGAAGACATACTTGCGCCGCTCAATGCCTTGCTTGAAAAACCCATCAGCAAAGATGTGAGTGGTATAGATTTGTTGAAACGACCAGAAATCAATTATGAAATGCTGGCACAAATGGACTTATTCGCGCCTTCCATTAATGATGCAGCGGTGATTGAACAAATCAATATTCAAGCGCGTTATGGCGGCTATATTGAACGCCAAGAAAAAGATATTGCGCGCCAAGCCCGTTATGAAAACATGAGTATTCCAGAAGATTTCGATTATACGATTTCAGGCATTTCGACTGAAATTCAACACAAATTAAAAAATACCAAACCCGATACTTTAGGCATGGCCTCTCGCATTGCAGGCGTTACGCCCGCCGCCATTTCTTTATTATCGGTTTATTTAAAAAGACGAGGACCCTCCCATTGAAAAAACGACTGAAAAAAGATCCCTTTGCCGCAAGAGAAGCAGAAAAATATGATTCACCGGTAGCAAGCCGCGAATTTATTTTAAATTGGCTTGAGGCGCATGGCAAACCTGCCTCACTGGAAGAAGTCATCGAACAGGTCTTAAAAGATCCGACAGACGATCGTATAGAAGCGCTGCGCCGTCGTCTTATTGCGATGAGCCGGGATGGGCAACTGATTTGCACGCGCCGCGGTAAGTTTGGCTTGCCGCAAAAAATGGATTTGATTGCAGGCCGCATTCAAGCCAACAAAGAAGGTTTTGGCTTTTTAATTCCGGAAGATGGCAGTCCTGATTTATTTTTATCGGCGCGTCAAATGCGCGGACTTTTTCATGGCGATAAAGTGATGGCCCGTTTATCCTCAGCAGAAGGGAGTAAACCTGAAGGCACAGTCGTTGAATTGCTCGAGCGCTACAATGATACCTTAGCAGGGCGCTTTATTGACGAAGAAGGATTGTATTCTGTCACGCCCACCTCTAAACATTTTATGCAAGATATTTGGATTTCGAAAGATAAAACGCTCGGGGCAAAAACCGGCCAGATTGTGAAAGTGAAATTACTGAACACAGACATTGGCAAACAAGCGCGCGGCGAAGTCACAGAAATTTTAGGGCAAGAATTGGATCCCGGACTCGAAATTGAAGTAGCAAGTTTAACTTATAAAATCCCCACAGAATTTCCGAGCGACGTGTTGGAAGAAACAGCGCTCATTCCTGAAAAAGTGTTGGCCAAAGATTTGAAAGATCGCGAAGATTTACGTGCGCTGCCGCTTATCACCATTGATGGCGCAGATGCCCGTGATTTTGATGATGCGGTCTATGCCGAGAAAAATGAAAAAGGCAAATGGCGTTTGATTGTGGCCATTGCCGATGTGAGCCATTATGTGAAGCCAGATTCTGCTTTAGATAGAGAGGCACAAAATCGCGGCAACTCGGTTTATTTTCCTGAAAATGTGATCCCCATGCTGCCGGAAAAATTATCCAATGGTTTGTGTTCTTTAAATCCTGAAGTGGACAGACTTTGCATGGTCTGCGATATGGCGCTTGATAAAGAGGGTAAAGTTACAAAATATCGCTTTTATCGCGCGGTGATTCATTCGAAAGCACGCACGACCTATGATGAAGTGCAGCAAATGATTGACGGGAAAGTACCGAAGAAATATCAAGGAATCCAAACGCAGATTGCGCATTTATATGAATTGTATCAATTGCTGCATGTGCTTCGTGTAAAACGCGGTGCGCTGGATTTTGATACCGTGGAAACCAAAATTATTTTTTCCGCCGATCGCAAAATTGAAAAAATTGTGCCGGTAGTACGCAATGAAGCGCATCAACTCATTGAAGAATGTATGCTTGCCGCCAATGAATGCACCGCAAAATTTTTAAGCAAAAATAAATTACCGACGCTCTATCGCAATCATGAAGGGCCCAAAAAAGACAAGCTTGATGATTTACGAAAAACGCTAAGTTTATACAAAATCACTTTAAAAGGCGGCAAAAATCCGAGCACCAAAGATTATCAAGATACGATAACCCAGATGAAGAAATTACCCGAAAGCCGCGGGTTGTCGTATTTATTGCTTCGCTCCTTATTACAAGCGCAATATCATCCGGAAAATAAAGGGCATTTTGGCTTAAGTTATAAAGAATATGTGCATTTTACTTCTCCCATTCGCCGTTATCCCGATTTACTCGTACACCGCGCCATTGGGCATTATATCGATTATCAAAAAGCAAAAGGTTTCCCCTATACCTTGGCGCAAATGATTGCCTTGGGTGAAAATTGTTCCATGACAGAGCGCAGGGCTGATGAAGCGACGCGCGATGTGATGAGCTTCTTAAAATGTGAATATATGTCGCATCATATTAATAAAGTTTATCACGGCAAAGTTTCAAGCGTTGTTGCCTTTGGTTTATTTGTCGAATTACAAGAAGTGTTTGTGGAAGGGCTGGTGCATGTAACGGCCTTAAAAAATGATTATTATCATTTGGATGCCAGCAAACAATCGCTCATTGGCGATCGCACTGGCAAAAAATATAGCTTAGGCGATACTTTCAAAATCCGCGTACTGCGCGTCAATCAAGATACGCGCCAAATTGATTTTGAGTTAGCGTAAAGGGCCCTCGTCATTCCCGCGCAGGCGGGAATCCATAAAGCTTCTGAACATGATTAAGCTGATTAAACAGATTAACTATGATTATTTGTGAGTCACCTCTCCCCTTGCGGGAGAGGTCGAGCCAATCGCAGATTGGCGAGGGAGAGGGGTACCAAACAACCTTAATTTTGTAGAGCCGCATTGCATGCGTCTCATTATATTGTCATCCTGAGCTTGTCTCAGGATCTAGTCTTATGGCCTCATTTCCGCTTAGGCACAAATCCAGTAGAGTTTTGAACTTTGATTAAACGGATTCATCAGATTAACTATGATTATTCTCTCAACAATTCCCCTCCAGAGGAGGGGTGGCTGCCGAAGGCAGACGGGGTGGTTGAAGATTGTTTCATTTTCTGAATTTTTTCAAATACTTCATCGCGATAAATGACAATATCCGGCGAAGCCATAAAGCCAAATACCGCTTTATGTCCGTGAATTTCTAACAGCCTAACGGTAATGTCATCGCCGATAAAAAGAGACTGGTTATAATAAACACGCCGCAAAAACACTTTAGGTTCATCAAAAGAAATAAAAGTAGCTTCTTTATTTGCATAGTCGCCCACCGTGCAAATCGGGCCAATATCTCTTTTAAGTGTAATCAAAATTTCAGCAGACGTATTTTCTTTATCAATTGTGACGAGCATTATACAAACATCTTCGCCTATATACACTTTTTTACCCACATAACGTGAAAGTATCAACATGGTTCCCCCCTTAAAAATATCTGTAATAGATATTAAATAGAGACATTTATCTCTATATCTGCTAAACTTTGCTTACTTAATAGAGGTTATTGTAATATCTGAAAAAGATATTGTAAATATTAATTTATCTTATTTATATATGGTGAAAAAATGGACAAAAATCGCTTTGAAAGAGGGTCTGCTAAAATTCAGGAATTAACACCTGAAGGAGACAAAGCCGTATTAAAAGGTTTAGGGAAGACTGCCCCTGATTTAGGGAACTATGTATTAGAATTTATTTTTGGTGATTTATATAGCCGAGAAGGGTTAGATTTAAAAACCAAGCAGCTTTTAACCATTACCATACTTGCCACCCTAGGAAATGCCAAACCACAACTTGCTTATCATATTAAAGCAGCCTTGCATATTGGTATCAGTCGAAAAGAAATCATTGATGTGATGACACATATTGCGGGATATGCCGGATTTCCTGCCGCGTTAAATGGAGTGGCGACAGCAAAAGAAGTATTTAATGAAATTGATAAGCCTGAAGCTTAGATTAAGGTCTTTAAAAAATCAGCTTGCTGGCACATTAGGCACTATTGTTGAATGGTATGATTTTGCTTTATATGGTTTTTTCTCTCCTATTTTTGCCGTGTTGTTTTTTCCTTCAGATGCTTTTTATTTTGCATTATTAAAAACCTGGGGAATATTTGCCGTTGGATTTATCACAAGACCACTCGGCGGTTTATTTTTTGGGATGTTAGCCGATAAATATGGACGAACGGCTTGCTTAAAAGTAACACCTTTACTTATTACTATACCCACTTGTTTTATCGCATTGCTTCCATCAGCAGCAATTATTCATGGATGGGCTCCTTTTTTATTAACCTTACTACGTATTATTCAAGGCTTATGTATTGGCGGAGAATTTGCCATTAGCATTGTTTATCTTTGTGAAGATAATAAAAATAAATATTTTTGGGGAAGTATTGGATCTTGCACGGGAAGTCTAGGCATATTTTTGGCCTCGCTTGTTGCAGTAATTTTTTATACCGTTTTTTCACATCATTTTGTTTATACTATCGGCTGGCGCATTGCATTTTTATTTTCTTTTATAGCAGGCATTCTTGTGTATTGCTTTCGAAGAAACATGGAAGAAAGTGAGGCCTATCAAGATTTAGTGCCTATAAAAAATCCTTTTGTTTCTCTTGTTAAGCAAAAAAGAGATTATCTTGTTGCAATAGGATTAACGTATTTATCGGCAACGGCTTTTTATTTTGTTTTTATGTTTATGCCTAATTATTTGCAAATGATATCTCCAAAACAAGCCGTAGAATCTTTGTCTCAAAATACAATCTCTTTATTTTTTCGTTTATTTATTATTCCTGTGTTAGGCATCGTGGCCGGAAAAATAGGGGGAATAAAATTTACAAGATTATCTTGTTTGATATTTATCGTTGTGAGCTTACCCTTATTTTTACTTTTTATAAATAATACTAATTATAGATTTTTAGCATTTTATCTCTTTGCCTTTTTAACCACCCTTAATGCAGCAAGTCTTCCAGGGCTATTAGTCGAAATCCTTCCTATTGAAACGCGCTGTACTGTGTTAGCTTTTTCTTTTAACTTTGCCTTTGGGGTTTTAGGGGGGATTGTACCTTTTCTATGCTTTTCATTACTTAAGAAAAGTATTATACTGCCGGTGCTCTACCTTGTGTTCTCAGCAGGCATGACCTTGATAGCCAGTTTTTTTATTAAACCAGTGAAAATTTGATGGATAAAGTTTATAACCCTATTTTGAGTAAAGAAACGCAAGACACTTTTCATGAATATGTGTCTTATTTGGAAATTCCTGAAATTGATTATTTTGCCATCGGTATTCAAAATAAACTTACAGGAAAAAGTATTTCTATTATGTCGAGACCTGAATGGCAAGAGTGTTTTGTCAAAAATCAATTTGCCAATGACGATCCTATCCGTAAAGCCGCTTTAGAAACTGGGCGTAATTTGTTCGCTTTTGATGAGGTAAGTATTCAATCTAGCCTAGAAGAAGAAATTATGCGCATGCGAAAATCTTATGAAATAAAAGATGGCATTATACTGATGCAAAGATTGCCGCTTTATAATTTTATGATAACGCTAGGTACAGGCTTTTCAAAATTTGATAAAAGTACTTTTTTGGAAGAAAATTTTCAAGACTTACACAATATAAAAAGAGACTTAATAA
>JBILMY010000045.1:0-7494 GCA_044375265.1 Gammaproteobacteria bacterium
GCGCCAAGGCGCTGTTAAAAATTGGCTGTCCTGCCAATTTTTTCTCTGGAGGGGAATATCAAAGGAGGATTCGTCCCCTTCAAAAATTATTGCTGAAGAAGTGGGTAAGAGAGTATTTTACTGATGCAAAAAATTAAGCAGTTTTTTCCAGTGTTGCCAATGTTGAAAGAGAAGTTGTAATGATATCTAATTTGTGGCATTGTGTTAGATATTCCCCTCCAGAGGAGGGGTGCCCGAAGGGCGGGGTGGTTGATAAGTGACTTGATACATTTCGTCATTCCCGCGAAAGCGGGAATCCAGTTATAGTAATTTCCTGAGGTTTTATGAAGGCAAGATGTTTTTTAATTTTATTCGCAATTATGATTATGAGTTCTCCAATATCTTATGCAAGTGTTTTAACCGCGACTTGCAATAACTTTGAAGGAATAAGAATCGAGTATTTTCTTAATAACAATATTGGATTGCAAAACAAACAATTTATTGTTCAAAAGGATAAACTTTCTGGTGAACTTAAACTTATTTGGGATATAAAAAAGGAATCCGCTCTATTTACTTCACAAGATTCAGTGCTTGCGGGCGGAAAAGTTAATCAAACAGAAGTGATTTCGCTTTTACAAGATGAAAAACAAATAACATTTGTAGGTGTTTTATATGGTGCACCTATTTTATTTACTTTATATCCTGAAGAAAAAGTTGCTTTTTATTCTTGGCATACGAGCCAATCAATCGCTGGAAATGGAATAAAAAGTATAGACTTATATGCTAAATGTGATATTAATATAAAATAGTTTTATTATAGATTCCCGCTTCCGCGGGAATGACGAAAGAGAAAGAAGTTAAAACAATATCAACCACCCCGTCAGGCTGCGCCTGCCACCCGTTATGTCGTGCAATCCTTGCACTCCACCTTTCGCTTCGCTCAAGGCCAGCGCCAAGGCGCTGTTAAAAATTGGCTGTCCTGCCAATTTTTTCTCTGGAGGGGAATATTCGCAAGTTGGATATTATTTAAGAATGCAGCAATACCCATTCTTCCTGAAATTGCGGCGGGGCGAAGGTGCAGGTATAAGCTGCCATCACTTTTGTATACTCTGACTGTAAAATACCAGAGAGCGCGAGTTGACCATCAGGCTTGACTAACGCCTCTAAACGCGGCGCCAGCATGATTAAGGGCTCGGCTAAAATATTGGCAATTAAAATATCAGCGATAGGGCCCAGTGTATCTGCCTCGAGTGGGCTTAGCACCACATACGATTTTTCAGAAATCGCATTGGCGCGTGCATTGTTGAGGCTCGATTCTCTTGCTTGCGGATCATGATCGACGGCGTACACTTTTTGCGCGCCGAGTTTGAGCGCTGCCAGGCCTAAAATACCCGAGCCGGAACCGTAATCGATCACAATTTTTCCCGTCAAATCATACGAGGCTAAAAATTGTAAACACAGCATCGTTGTGGGATGCGCGCCGCTGCCAAAGGCCAGTCCTGCATCTAAAAATAGGGTGGGACGTTCATCTACTGCAGCCAGGTGACTTGGGCAAATCCAGAGACGCTCAGCAAATAATTGGGGTTTGGCATACTGCTTCCATTCTTCCTGCCAATTTTTTTCAGGTAGCATTTCATTTTTCAAGACACTAATTTTTTCGCCGAAAGCTTTTTGTAGTACTGTGATCATTTTATCCAGGCGCTGGCTTGAACTGAAAAGTGCGCTGATAATCGTATGCGGCCACAGCGGCGTGGTATTAAGTTCGGGCTCTAAAATCGGCACATCGCCGGCATCGATGAAAGACATTGAGGTGGGACGATATTTTTGGATAAGCGCTTCCACCGCTTCAGCGATATCAGCGTCTATTTGTAATTGGACTTCATAATAAGGCATAACATTCTTATATAAATACATTTTAATACCCCCCTTATTAAGGGGGCTTTTTTTTCTAAAATCATTGATGTAACGCTGTCATTACAGCGAATAATATTGCTCGAATTCCACGGGATGCGGGCTCATGCGAAGGCGAGTGACTTCCGCCATTTTGAGTTCAATATAGGTATCGATCATATCATCACTGAAGACGGCGCCTTTTTTTAAGAATTCGCGATCTTTATCTAAATTTTCCAGGGCCATTTCTAAGCTCGAACTCACGGTAGGAATTTTTTTTCGTTCCTCTTTTGACAGATGATAGAGATCGCCTTGTGCAGGCTTACCCGGATCGATTTTGTTTTGAATGCCATCGAGCCCCGCCATGAGCATGGCTGAAAAAGCAAGGTAAGGATTGGAAACAGGATCGGGGAAACGCACTTCAATGCGCGCCGCTTTTTGAGAAGCAACATAGGGGATACGGATGGCGGCCGAGCGATTGCAGGAAGAATAGGCCAGCATTTCAGGCGCTTCAAATCCAGGCACTAATCGCTTATAACTATTAGTGGTTGAATTAGTAAATGCATTGATAGCGGGCGCATGTTTCAAAATTCCGCCAATGTAATAGAGTGCGTCTTGAGACAATCCCGCATAGACATCGCCCATAAAAATATTTTTACCCGCTTTACTTAAGGACTGATGACAGTGCATGCCACTGCCATTATCACCCAAGAGTGGTTTGGGCATGAAAGTGGCGGTTTGTCCATAACTGTGGGCGAGGGCGCGCACCACATATTTTAAGATCATGGATTCATCGGCTTTTTTTAAGAGCGAATTAAATTTTGCACCGATTTCAAACTGGCCCGCGGTGGCGACTTCATGGTGATGAAGTTCGGTGGTGATGCCGAGTGCATCTAACATCATGCAAAGTTCTGAGCGAAAATCCTGGCCTGAATCCACGGGAGGCAGCGGAAAATAGCCGCCTTTGACGCGAGGGCGATGGCCTAAATTCGGATGTTCCATCCCACTATTCCAAGCGCCCTCACTAGAATCAATGTCATAGGAAACAGTCTGCATCTGGTTTTTCCAGCGTACGGAATCAAAGACAAAAAACTCAAATTCAGGGCCAAAAAAGGCCACATCAGCAATGCCCGTACTTTTTAAATAGTCTTCTGCTTTGTGGGCGATAGAGCGCGGCGCGCGGTCATACAATTTTTGTGTAAAGGGATCATACACAGCGCAGCGAATGATGGCGGTTTTGGCTTCAAAAAAAGGATCGATAAGCGGCTTTTCAACAATAGGCTTTAAGAGCATGTCAGATTCATGAATATCTTTCCAACCCGCAATCGAAGATCCATCAAAGGCTTTGCCGTCTGCAAAAAAATCGGCATCAACAGCGTGCATAGGAAGCGTGACGTGTTGATCAATGCCATACGTATCAGTAAAACGTAAATCAACAAATAATACCTCTTCGGATTTTAAGTGTTGGATAATATCAGAAGCAGATTGGGACATAAGATTTCCTTAAGATAGAAATGAAGGTTTTATTATAGCAGAAAGAATTATATTTTTTCACGAAATTGCGGCGCCAATTTTTCATTATCAAATCCGCCTTGCGTATGATAATAGGGCGTTTTTTCATATTCCCAAAAGCGGCGATAGAGCCATTCATGCTGCGACGGGTAGCGGCGGATATTGTCTTCAATCATCTGATTCATGGCAGAAACGCAGCTGAGTAAATCTTCGCTATAAATACTGCTGGGTGCCTTCGTGATGTGTAAAGTATAAGTTCCCTTTACACTGCGTTCCATAAAGCTCATGAAGACAGGGACTTTACTGCGTTGAATGAGTTTTGCAGCGAGCGTCATAGAGGGCACATTGATCCCAAAAAAGGGTGCATACAAACTGCTCTCGGTAGGCGCAATATGATCGCATGACAACCCCACAATATAACCGCGCCGAAGGATTCGATATAAATTGAGTACGCCTTCGGTAGAGGTTTCAAAAAAATCAATGCCATATTTTTCACGCTGACTTAACATAAACGTTTCAACAGCGCTCTCTTGAGGCTTATACAACCAAGCCGATTTATTGCGAAAAAATTGGCCCAAATACGCATTGCATAAATAATAAGCACCCATGTGAGAGCCTAACAAAATCACACCTTTTTTTTCTTCTACCGCAGCGAGCAAGTCTTCTAGCCCTTCTGTTTTTGTGACCAGAGAAACTAAAGCGGCTTGAGAGCGCACAAAAAATACGGGCATTTCCATGAGCGTTTTGCCGACTTCTTGTAAACTTACTTTCAACAGTTGACGGCGTGAGGTTTCAGACAATTGAGGAAAACACAGCTGAATATTGCGCGCGGCATAATAGCGTAAGCGAATGGGTAAAATAAAAATAAGTAAGCCTAATCCGCGGCCGATAGCATGCAGTATGGATAAGGGCACATGCCCCATCACCCAAAAAATGGGTTTCAATAAAAAATAAGACAATGATTTTTTCATAAAAAGTGGTATAATTCAAAACAATTCGAGGCGTTTAAATTGCCAATTTTTGCTTTGTATCGTCATCCCAGCGAAAGCTGGGATCCATGGGCCCACTGGATTCCCGCCTTCGCGGGAATGACGGACACAAGAATATTTCTTGCCACAAAAATCTAACAATTCAAATGCTTTAAAAAACACATTGTAAACTGACCATGAAAAAACTGCAATCTATTTATACCCTTGTAGAAAACGAGCGAAAAGCCATTGATGCTGCGATGATTGCTGCACTGGAATCACCGCTGTCAGTAGTGGAAGATATCGGCCATTATATTGTTGACCAGGGCGGTAAAAAATTACGCTCTTTATTTTTGCTCTTGATTGCTAATGCTTTAGGCTATCAAGGTAGCGATCATATTCGTTTAGGTGTGGTCATTGAACTTATCCATACAGCGACGCTGCTCCATGATGATGTGATCGATGATGCCGCGGTGCGGCGTGGTAAAAAAACAGCGCATTTATTATTTACCCCTTCCCACAGTATTTTAGTCGGCGATTTTTTATATTCGCGGGCATTTGAGCTGATGGTAGCCGTGGGTAATATGGACGTGATGGCCTGTATGGCTAAAACCACGAATGAAATTTCACAAGGCGAAATTTTGCAATTGATTCAGCAAGATAATGCAGCTTTATCAATGGAAGACTATGAAGCAATTATCCGCGCCAAAACCGCGATCTTATTTTCAGCCAGCAGCCAGCTTGCAGGGCTTGTTTCCCGTGTTTCAAAAGACATTCAACAAAAATTAGTGGTTTTTGGCGAAAGCCTCGGCATGATTTATCAAATGGTGGACGATCTCTTGGATTACACCGCGACGTCAAAAACGTTAGGTAAAATTGCGTATCAAGATTTCCGTGAAAGCAAAATGACCTTGCCTTTGATGTTGCTCTTGCAAGCCTCTCAAGAAAAAGAAAAAATTATCGCGATGTTCCATAAAAAAATCGCCTTTAACGAAATTGAGCTGGCTGAAATTTTTTCAAAGACAGACGCATTTTCACACACTAAAAAAATCATTCAAGAAAAAGCAGCGGTGCTTAAAAAAACGCTAGCTATTTTTCCTGAAAATAAATATCGCGAAGCGCTCAGCAATTTAATTGAGGTGATTGTGGAAAGAGAATATTGAACTGTCTTGAACTGTGATTACGCTGATTTATATGATTAACTATGATTATTTCAATCCCTTATAAATTTTTTAGGGATTTTAATGAGGCGAGATAGCGCGCTAGGACAGCTATCAGGCGCGGGAGGACTAGGAGGTCCACCGAGCCGAATGAAATGCCTAAAGAATTTAGAATTGAAGGTAAAAATTAATGGCTATTAAAACTTTTAAAAATCATGCGCCAAAAATTGGTGAGCGCGTGTATATTGATGACACCGCAGTCGTGATTGGCCAAGTAACACTCGCTGATGATGTGAGTGTATTTCCAACAGTCGTCATCCGCGGCGATGAAAATACCATTACGATTGGCAAAGGTACAAACATTCAAGATGGTTCAGTGCTGCACGTGAATCATGCCAATGCGGCCAATCCCACAGGCGATCCTTTAGTGCTTGGAGAATATGTGACGGTAGGGCACCGCGCGGTGTTGCATGCTTGCAGCATTGGGAATTATTGTTTGATTGGTATCAATGCGGTGATTTTAGATGAAGTGATCGTTGAAGATTATGTGTTCATTGGTGCCAATAGTTTAGTGCCCAGTGGCAAACACTTATTATCAGGTAAACTTTATTTTGGCAATCCCGTCAAAGAAATTCGTGATTTAACGGTTGATGAAAAAAAATCACTCGAATACAGTGCACGTCATTATATGAAGTTGAAGGATGCGTATTTGTTTCCCCTCTTAACAAGAGGGGTCATCAGCGAAGCTGATGGGGGAGATTTATAAAACATTGAAGCTTCATAAATCCCCCAGTCAACTGCGTTGACAGCCCCCTTGTTAAGGGGGCAGAAAAATATTGTATAAAGAGGAATCAACATGTCAGAACAACAAAAAAAAATCGTCGCTGAAAAAGCGATAGAATATCTTCGCAGTCAAAAATTGGCTGAAGGCATTTTAGGGGTAGGCACTGGCTCAACCGTGAATTATTTTATTGATCTCTTAAGCAGTATAAAAAATTCGATTGAAGGCGCCGTTGCCAGTTCCATTGCGACCGAAAAAAAATTAAAAGTGGCTGGCATCCCCCTCATCGATTTAAATCAAGTGGGCAAATTATCGCTCTATGTGGATGGCGCCGATGTGATTGATGCCGAGCATCGTTTAATTAAAGGCGGTGGCGGGGCGCTCACGCGTGAAAAAATTATTGCTACGATGAGTGATGAATTTGTGTGTATTGTGGATGAGAGTAAAAAAGTGAGCGTACTGAATCAAGCGACTTTTCCTCTACCCGTGGAAGTGATTCCGATGGCGCGCAGTTTTGTCGCAAGACAATTGGTGAAACTCGGTGGCTCACCTGAATATCGCACAGGATTTATCACGGACAATGGCAATATGATTCTCGATGTATATGGACTCAATTTTACAGATCCTGTGGCACTTGAAAAAACACTCAATCAAATCGAAGGCGTCGTAGCGTCAGGGTTATTTGCCATTCGAAAAGCCGATAAAGTGATCGTGGCCTAATGATGAAGAATTGGGGGGGTCATGTTGGCGTTGCACTCTTGTGGATCCTTGCACAATTACCCGATCGACTTTCTATTGCACTCGGTAAAGCCTTAGGTCGATTGTCACAAAAGTTTTTAAAAAAACGCGCCTTCATTGCCAAGCGAAATATTGAGCGCTGCTTTCCTGAGCTTTCTTTGCAAGAACAAGAAATTCTCTTTAAAAAAAATGCGGAGTATTTAGGCGTCGGCATTATCAGCGGCGCAATTGCTTGGTTTGGCCGCAGTAAGCGTGTGGCGCGTTATATTGGAAACGTGCAAGGGTTGCATCATTTGGAGGGGGCTTTTGCCAAAGGCAAAGGGGTGATTTTATTAAGCGCCCATTTTTATACGGCAGAACTTGCCGGACGATTGATGTCTCTTTTAACCTCAGAATTATTAAGCTGTCTGCATCGTCGTCAAACTGAGCCTGTTTTTGAAGCACTGATTCAAAAAAAACGCCGCCA